>JAZRAU010000062.1:0-4780 GCA_045634705.1 Eubacteriales bacterium
CGCGCGCAGTGTTGTCGGCAGCGGCCTTGGCCTCTCGATCGTGCGTGAGTGCTTCCTCCTCCACGGCGCCCGCTACGGCGTTGACAGCACCGTCGGCGAGGGCAGCACCTTCTGGTTTGAGCTACCCATCGCCTCTCCGATTGAAAACTGTAAAGAAAACTGAACAAAAACAGCCGCGCTCTGCGGCTGTTTTTTGACGTCGCCCCCTTCATTCAGTAATACCGCCCGCCCACAGCGCGCACGCGTGCGCTCGCGCCTGCATACCCTGTTGGGTGGTGGCTCCTTTTTGCCTCGGAACGGCGAAAAGCCGCCCTCAAAACTTTTTTATTTATTTTGCAAAACCCCTTGACAAGGCCGCTTTAGCGTGATAAAATGATAGAGCATTCAAGCATCGCTTTAACGCGTTAAAGCGATGCAATAAAAAGTGAGGTTCATACCAATGAAAAAACTTCTTTCTCTTGTTCTGGCAGTCGTGATGCTCACGGGCTGCGTCCTGGCCCTTGCTTCCTGCGGCCCGACCCTGAAGGTCGGCTACACCGTGTACGCCCCCATGAACTTCTATGACAATGACGGTGACGTGACCGACGGTGATGACGGCTCGGGCGATTTCGTGGGCTTTGATACCGAGCTTGCTAAGCTGGTCGCCGACAAGCTGGGTATGAAGGTCAAGTTCGTTGAGATCGACTGGGGCCAGAAGTACATGGAGCTTAATTCCGGCGCCATTGACTGCATCTGGAACGGCTTTACGTCCAACACCAAGGATTCCGACGGCGTTGAGCGCTCGGAAAAGGTCGATTTCACCTACGCCTACCTTGACAACGCCCAGTGCATCGTCGTGAAGGCCGAGGATCTTGCAGAGTACACCTCCGCCGCCTCGCTGGCCGGCAAGAAGGGTACCGCCGAGGCCGGTAGCGCCGGTGAGACCTACGCCAAGTCCGTCACGACCGATTACGTTGACGTTCCCGTGCAGACCGACACCTTCCGTGAGGTCATGTCCGGCGCCGCCAAATTTGCGGTAGTGGACCGTCTGCTTGCCGAGAACATCGTTGGCAACGGCGACTACGCTGCGCTGGCGATCGTCGAGGCCATTGAGATCGAGAAGGAGGTCTACTCGATCGGCTGCAAGAAGGACGGCGACCTGGACGAGAAGATCAACGCGGCTCTTGTCGAGCTTCTGAACGAGGGGGAGATCGAGCGCCTCGCCACCAAGTACAATGTCCGTGTGACCGATACCCTCATGGCAATGAAGACGGCCGACTAAAATGTCAATTTTCTGGGAAGTTACCTTAGCTCTCCTTGAGGGGTTCGGGACCACGTGCTCGATCTTTGGGCTAACCCTCGTGTTAGCCCTCCCCTTGGGGCTCCTCGTTTCCTTCGGGACGATGTCAAAGCTCGCTCCCGTCAAGGCGGTTTTTAAGACGATTGTCTGGATCATTCGCGGCGTGCCGCTGATGCTCCAGATATTTGTCGTTTTTTACGTTCCCGGCTTTGTGTTCGGCGTGCCGATCGCCAGTCGCTTTATGGCGGCGATCGTTGCTTTTGTTATCAACTACGCGTGCTATTTCTCCGAGATCTACCGTGCGGGCATCGAGGCGATCCCCTTCGGCCAGACCGAGGCGGGACGCGTCCTTGGTATGACCAAGACCGAGATCTTCTTCCGCGTGACGCTCCTTCAGGTCGTGAAGCGTATCATTCCGCCGATGGGGAACGAGATCATCACCCTCGTCAAGGACACGGCGCTCGCCCGCGTCATTCTGGTGGTGGAGATCATCAAGGTGGCCGAGAAATTTACGGCGCGCGCCATGATCTGGCCGCTCTTCTACACGGCGGTGTTCTACCTGATCTTTGTCGGGGCGCTCACCCTTCTCTTTGGAAAGGCCGAGAAAAAGCTCTCGTATTTTAAGGTGTAAGCTATGGCGTTTTTAGAGGTTAAAAATATTCAGAAAAGCTTTGGTGACACCAAGGTCCTCCGCGGCATTGATTTCTCGATGGAGCGCGGTGAGGTCGTGGCGATCATCGGCTCCTCGGGCGGCGGTAAGACCACCTTTTTGCGGTGTCTCAACTTCCTTGAAACACCGGGCGTCGGCACGATCACCGTGGACGGTGACGAGATCTTCAATGCCGACATTACCTATACCGATGCCGAAACGCGCGAAAAGCGCTTGCGCTTTGGCCTTGTGTTCCAGTCCTTCAACCTGTTTCCGCAGTACACGGCGCGCGAGAATATCGCCATGCCCCTGTACCTGCGCCGTATGGAGGCCCTCCGCCGCGAGGGGCTTGACAAGCGTGCCGTCAACGCCAAAAAGCGTGAGGTGCGTGAGGCGGCCCGTGCCGCCGCGGACGACCTGCTTGCGAACGTCGGCCTTGCCGAAAAGGCGGGGCTGTATCCCCACCAGCTGTCGGGCGGACAGTGCCAGCGCGTGGCCATTGCCCGCGCCCTCGCCCTCTCTCCCGATATCCTGTGCTTTGACGAGCCGACCAGCGCCCTTGACCCTGAGCTTACGGGGGAGGTTCTGCGCGTCATTCGCGATCTCCGCCGTGACGGTCACACCATGATCATCGTCACGCACGAAATGGAGTTTGCAAGGAGCGTTGCCGATCACGTGGTCTTTATGGCAAACGGTGTCATTGAGGAGCAGGGAACCCCCGAGGAGGTCTTTGACCGCCCGTGCTCCGAGGCGCTCCGCGCCTTCCTGCATAAGGAAAACGAATTCTGAAAAAGGGAGGCAACGCCTCCCCTTTTTCACGCCGCTTCGGGCGGTAATTTTGGGTACAATTCGCCGCTCGCTTACTTTGACGTACCTTTGTACGCCTGCAGGTCGCGATCGCCAAATTCTCCTCGAAAATTCCTCGCCCGAGGGGGATTTTTGCGGCGGTGATTTTCGGTACAATTCGCCGCTTTTTCCGCCGTGTCATCCTGAGCGCAGTCGAAGCCCGAAGGGCGAACGGCCCGGCCGTTCGGATCTCGGCGAAAACGCGCTCCTCCCACGCATTCCTCCGTAAAACCGAAAAAGATGGTAGGTACTCTTATGAGAATGAGAAAGAAAAAACACGGGGCCGAGCGCCTGGCCGCTTGCTCCCACCTGCTCCTCCCCCGTCCCGAGACCCCTATGACCGATCCCCTCGCTCCCTTTGGCAGCAGGGAAGGTAAGATCTGCCTTGAGATCGGCTGCGGCAAGGGTGGCTTTGCCTGCGGTATGGCCGCCGCGCACCCCGAGTGCAACTTTTATGCTATGGAAAAGGTGTCGGACGTCCTCGTCCTCGCCGCCGAGCGCGCCGTGCGCGAGGCCGACACGCGCGAGGATAACCTGCGCTTTGTGAACGGTGACGCGCGCGACCTCGCTGCCTACTTTGCCGAGGGCACGCTCGATGCGATCTACCTGAACTTCAGCGATCCGTGGCCCAAGGCGGGACACGCCAAGCGGCGTCTCACGCACCGCGCTTTTCTTTCGTCGTACGTATCGCTTCTCCGTGACGGCGGCGCCATTTGCCTTAAGACCGATAACGCCGGTCTTTTTGCCTTTACGCTGGAGGAGCTGGCCGCCGTTGGCCTTACTCCCGAGTGGCAGACCGATGACCTGCACGCTTCGCCCTTCTCCGAGGGAAACGTCATGACCGAGTATGAGCGCGCCTTCTCCTCACAGGGAATGCCGATCCACGCCCTGCGCGTTATCGTCGGGAAGTAAAGTATATTTTACATAATCAAGCACGGACGGCTCCCACGCGGAGCGCCGTGCTTTTGTTTTGTCTCCGTGACCGAGGGTACCGCCCTCCCACAAAAGCACAAACGCAAAAAGAACAGCCAGGAGAAAAACGAATATAAAAAAGAAGGGGTAAAAATCACGCATGATCACAAGATCCCTTTCGGCTTCGGTATAAAAGCCGCCAAAGGCGAGGACACTATTCTCAAAGTCACGTGGCGGCCGTACGGTTATTTTTTTCCGAGCGCACAAAAATATTCTTGACGGAGCTGCGTATTTATGGTAAAATATAGATAGAAGCCAGGGGCGCCGCCCCGCTTCGCTTTGACTGCCAATGTCCGCCACCCGGACGGGAAAGGAGCGTCAGTATGTCGCAGAATAAATTTGAGATCTTTGATGAGGCGCGTGATTTTATGGCGCGCACCCGCCCCATTTTTGTGGAGCGCCACGATTTTTCGGCTAAGCTTTTCAGGGATAAGGAGGCGACCGAGCCTTGCTTTTCCTTCGCCGCGAAGGGCGAGAACCGCTTTGATATCTACAAGATCCTCGGCGGAGTGCTGCTGTTCTTTGTCTCGCTCTGCTCGCTCCGCATCTATTTCTCGGTCAAAAAGGCCCGCCGCCGCCGCAAAAAGGAGCTGCGCAAGCTCGCCAAGCAAAAGGCATAAAAAACAACGGCTTCCTCCGAAGCCGTTGTTTTTTCTCTATCGTTGACCGTAGCATGCTTCTCATACCACACCCCCTGCCCCGTTTTGGGGAGGGGGTGTTCTGCTTATGCCGACAATCATTCGCGTGTCCATATATGGGATCTATAAATCTCCGTCAAATATGTTGCCGCCGTGGCCGTGTTGGCAAGGTGGGTCTCGGAAAGCGAGTTGCCGCTTGCACTCCAGCCAACCGTGTTCTTAAATGTCACAGACGTCAGCCCCGTACAACCATAGAAGGCCCAGATGCCGATGCTGGTCACGCTGTCGGGGATCGCCACCGAGGTAAGCGAGGAGCAATACGCGAACGCATCCGAGCCGATGCTGGTCACGCTGTCCCCGATCACCACCGAGGTAAGCGCATCGCAAAACGCGAAC
>JAZRAU010000063.1:0-29068 GCA_045634705.1 Eubacteriales bacterium
GCGGCCTCCTCCTCGGTGACGGTCAGCACCTCGTCAAGGAGCGCCGTGTCCAGCGTTTTCGGAACAAAGCCCGCGCCGATGCCCTGTAAGCCGTGAGCGCCTGCGCGCCCCTCGGTGAGGACGGGAGAGCCTGCCGGCTCCACGCCGATGACGCGGAGCGAGGGGATCCTTTCCTTGAGGTAACGCCCCACCCCCGTGATCGTGCCGCCCGTGCCGATGCCCGCCACAAGGAAGTCAAGCTCCCCGTCGGTATCGCGGAACAGCTCGGGGCCTGTGGTGCGGTAATGCACGGCGGGGTTTTCGGGGTTCTCAAACTGGGAGGGGAGAAAGGAATTCGGCGTGGCGGCGTGAAGCTCCTCGGCCCGTGCGATCGCCCCCGCCATACCAAGGGCACCGGGCGTCAGCACCACCTCGGCGCCGTAAGCGCTCATCAGGCGGCGGCGCTCCACCGACATGCTGTCGGGCATCACGATAACGGCACGGTAGCCGCGCGCCGCCGAAACGGCGGCAAGGCCGATGCCGGTGTTGGCCGAGGCCGGCTCTATCACGGTGCCGCCGGGGAGCAGGCGCCCCTCGGCCTCGGCCGCCTCGATCATCGCCAGCGCCACGCGGTCCTTGGCTGAGCCCGCAGGGTTGAATGCCTCCAGCTTGGCGTAGATCCGGGCCGGAAGCCCAAGCGCCCCCGCAAAGCGGGAAAGCGAGAGCAGCGGCGTCCCTCCGATGAGCGCCTCTACCGAGGAATAGATGCGAGCCATAAGCGTCTCCTTTTTCCTTGTCTTTTCCTCATCATTATACAACACGCGCGCGCCTTTGTCAATCGAGGGGGAGCGACTTTTCTGCGCCGCGCCCGGCGGAGGCTTGACAAGGAGTGTCCCCCTCGGTGCAAAGACCCCGATGAGGAAAAAGAAGATGCGGCGCGCCGGGCAGAGCATTTCGGCTAACGCCAAGATCCTCGCGAGGCCGTGTGGGGATTTTTCTTGACTTTTTATCGTGCTTGGTGTAAAATGTAAAATGGTGGGGTTTGGGCGGCTCACAAAATTGAACCGATCCCACGGAGGAAGAGCTATGGACGGAAAGATCTTGGTTGAGGAGCTTTTGGCGTATGCCAAGGCCCACCTTTCGTTGGACCCTCTCGATGCCCCCTGGCTGAAAAACCGACTGCTGGCGGCTCTGCACCTGGACGGTGCCACGGCGACCGCGGTCGACACGGCCTGTGTGGACATGATGGACGTGCCCGACACCCTCACCGAAAAGCTCCGCATCTATGCGCGTGAGCACGACCTCTGCGAGGAGGGCTACGAGGCGATCTTTGCCACCGAGGTCATGGGGCTTATGACGCCGCCCCCCTCGGCGATCAACGCGCTTTTTGAGAAAAAGAAGGCGGCGGAGGGACTGGATGCCGCCGTTTCGTGGTTCTATGCTCTCTGCATCCACAACGACTATATCCAGAAGACCGCCATTTCCCGCAATCGGGAATGGGAGTATGTGGACGGCGACAACACGCTTGAGATCACGATCAACCTCTCGAAGCCCGAAAAAAGCAATAAGGAGATCGCCAAGCTCCTCACAGCGCCGAAGCAGGCCGAGAAGTACCCCGCCTGTGCGCTCTGCCAGGAGAACGAGGGATACGAGGGCACGCTCTCCCATCCCGCCCGCGGCAACCTCCGCACGCTCTCGCTCACCATGGGAGGAGATGCGTGGTTTATGCAGTATTCCCCCTACGCCTATTACCGCGAGCATTGCATTGCGATCTCGCGCTCCCATACCCCGATGAGGGTGGATGCCACAACGCCCGCAAAGCTCCTTGACTTTGTGGACGCCTTTCCGCACTACTTCATCGGCAGTAACGCCGCCCTTCCCATTGTTGGCGGCTCGATCCTCAATCATGAGCATTATCAGGGTGGCGGCGCTCTGCTCCCGATGCAGAAGGCCCCTGTGGAGGAGGCGTACGCGCTGCCCGCATACCCTGCGGTGAAGCTTGGCCGCCTTTCCTGGTACAACAACGTCCTGCGCCTTGAGAGCCGTGACCGCGAAGCGCTTATGGCCGTGGCCGTGCGCGTGATCGAGGCGTGGCGTGACTTCTCGGCGCCTGAGGTCGGCATCCTCGCTTATAGCGGGGACGTGCCGCACAACACCCTCTCGCCCATTGCCCGCCGCGTGGGGGATGTCTATATTATGGATATGATCCTCAGGAACAACCGCACAAGCGAGGAGTATCCCGACGGCATCTATCACGCCCACCCCGAGTATCATAACATCAAAAAGGAGGGCATCGGTCTTATCGAGGCCATGGGCCGCTTCATTCTACCCGGCCGCCTCAAGACGCAGCTTGCCGATATTGCCAAAATTCTGTCGGGAGAGGCGCCGTATGACGCCGCCGCCCTTCGCGCGGAGGGCCACCCGCTGGCCGTCCATGCCGATATGATCGCCTCGCTCGTCGCGGAGCACGGCACCGCCCTCTCCCCCGCGGATGCCGAGCGCGCGGTGCGCGACCGTGTCAACCGCGTCTGCGCTGCGATCCTTGATAATACCGCCGTCTTTAAGCGCGACGGGTGCGGCCTTGCCGCCTTTTCCCGTTTTATCTCTCTCATTATAAACGCTTGATGCGACAAAAATAAAACAAAGGAAAGCTACTATGGGATTTGATTTCTTCAGCGTTCTGCTTCTTCTCTGCGGCGTCACCTTCCTGCTTTACGGTATGGACATTATGTCCGCCAACCTTGAAAAGCTGGCGGGCGGCCGCCTTGAAAGAATGCTCCACACCATGACCAAAAAGCCCTTTGTCGCCATGCTTCTCGGCGCGGCGGTCACGGCGGTCATTCAGTCCTCGTCGGCCACCACGGTCCTGCTTGTCGGCCTTGTCAACTCGGGCCTTCTCGATTTCGCCTCCTCGATCCCCGTGCTTATGGGCGCCAACATCGGTACCACCGTCACGGCGTGGCTCATCAGCCTTTCGGGCATCAGCGGCGAGAGCGGCTTCATGAAGATGCTGGAGCCCGAGAATTTTTCGGCCGTTCTGGCCTTTGGCTCGATCATGGTGCTTCTCATTTCCAAGGACAAAAAGAAGCGTAGCGTGGCCCACATCTTCGTCGCCTTTGCCGTGCTTATGTACGGCATGCGCCTGATGAAGGAGGCCATTGAGCCCTTAAAGAGCGATCCTACCTTTGAAAATATCATTGAGGGGATGTCCAACCCCGTGCTGGCCCTCCTTGTCGGTATCTTCATCACTGCCGTCATCCAGTCCTCCTCGGCCTCGATCGCGCTGCTTCAGGCGATCGTCATTGCCACCCCGGGCATGATCCCCATGCAGGTGGCCATTCCCTTTGTGCTGGGCGCCAGCATCGGCACCTGCATCACGGGCATCCTCTCCTCGATCAGCGCCAACCGCGATGCCAAGCGTGTGGCCTTCACTCAGCTCTTTATCAAGGCGGTGGGCGGAGTCGCGTTTATGATTATCTACTATGCGCTTGATGCGATCTTCCACTTCCCGCTGAACGATCAGGCGGCCACCGCCGTTTCGATCGCGGTGTTCCACACCCTTTACAGTATCTTAAACTCTCTCGTGCAGCTTCCTCTTGTCGGCTGGCTCGTGAAGGTCGGTATGCGCCTCGTGCCCGACGATCCCAAGCTTTCGCGCCGCCGCGAGGAGCAGCCCTATCTTGATGAGCTTCTGCTCCGCACCCCCGCCGTCGCTGTGGCTGAGTGCGCCAACCTCACCGAGCGCATGTGCGTCATCTCGCGCAAGACGGTGCTGTATTCGATCTATAACCTCTTCAATTATAACGATGAGGCAGGCACTGTCATTGAGGATAACGAGCAGCTGGCCGACGAATACGAGGATGTCCTCGGCGCCTACCTTGTCCGTATTTCGGCTATGGAGATCACCGAGCGCGATAACGCCCTTGTCTCGCGTATGCTCCACACGATCGGGGATTTTGAGCGCATCTCCGACCACGCCGCCAACCTCCTTGACACCTCGCGTGAGATCCACGAGAAGAAGATCGCCTTCTCGCAGGAGGCTCAGGAGGAGCTGCGTGTGCTTTCCAACGCCGTGACAGAGATCCTCTTCCTTATGGGTGCGGCCTATGAGCAGAACGACCTTGCCGCCGCCTCTCGCGTTGAGCCGCTGGAGCAGGTCATTGACGGCCTTATCGCCACCATTAAGGACAACCATATCCGTCGCCTGCAAAACGGCAACTGCACGATCGAGCTTGGCTTTGTGCTTTCGGACATCCTCAATAACTTTGTGCGCATCTCCGACCATTGCTCCAACATCGCCGTGGCCGTCATTGATGAGGCGCGCGGCAGCTATGACGCGCACAAATACTTAAATTCGGTCAAGCACGGCGATGACGCCGCCTTTACCGAAAGCTTTGAAGGGTACCTTTCCAAGTACACGCTGCGTGTGTAAAAGGAAAAGAGAGCAACCGCGGTTGCTCTCTTTTTTTGTCAAAACGCCGTGTCATGGGGCGCAGCCCCATGCGCTTCGCCTCACTCCGCTCCCCTCAAAGCGGCCGTGACTTCATTCTCGCATAGGCCCTCGGATAGGTGTCAGGGGTAGGCGCCAGCTTTTCAAGAAGAAGAATGCCGCGCGCTTGCGCGCCCTCTCCCTCGCCGATCTTGTACTCCTTTGTAAACCTTACCTTGCATTTCAGCTCGCCGATCGCGTGGCGTGAGGCCTCCAGCTCCTGCATGGCGGAGCGTCCTTTAAGGCCGAGAAACAGTCCCCCCTTGCGGATAAAGGGGACGCAAAGCTCAAGGAGGGTCGGCAAAGCGGCCACGGCGCGGGCCGTGGCCATGTCGTAGGCATCGCGGTGGGCGGTGCGGGAAAGCTCCTCGGCGCGGCCCGTCAGCGTGCGGACGCCGCAAAGCCCCAGCCGCTCGGCCGCCATGGCCACAAACGCCGTCTTTTTGGCGGTGGCATCGCTCGCCGTTATGGCAAGGTCGGGGCGCACAATGGCCAGCGGCAGGGAGGGGAAGCCCGCGCCGCACCCCACGTCGATCACCGAGGCGCCCTCGGGAATGAGTGAGGCGCCCATCAGCGAGTCCACAAAGTGCAAAAGTATGACCTCCTCCTCGCACTCAAGGGCGGTGAGGTTGTATTTCTTGTTTTCCTCCAGGAGAAAGCGGTAAAGGGCGTAAAAGGCCTCGGCGCGCTCGGGTGTCAGAAGGGCCGAGAGGCCCGCAGCACGGAAGGCGGACGTGAGGGTGCCTTGAAAGCCGGCTTCATGCTCGGTCATTGGAGAGTCTCCTTGCTTCGTCTTTTTCTACAGTATAGCAGATTTTTTCGGCTTTGGAAAGAGGGGCGGGGGGATTTTTTCTCTTTTTGCAAAACTTGGTAGGACAAACCTTGACAAGTGCGCCGCCTTATGGTATACTTTTAAGGTAAAATATAATTTATTTAAGGAGTATTTCTTATGTCTATGTACAACAAGAAGTCGGTCGAGGACATTCCCGCCCTTGAGGGTGTCCGCGTTCTGGCACGCTGCGATTTCAACGTGCCGCTGAAGGACGGCGTCATCACGAGCGAGAAGCGCATCGTGGAAGCGCTCCCCACCATCAAGTACCTCATCGGTAAGGGCGCCCGTGTGATCCTTTGCTCGCACCTCGGCAAGCCCCATAACGTGCTGACCCCCGGCTTTGGTCTGACCAAGAAGGAGAAGAAGAAGGTCGAGGCCATGCCTGAGGCCGAGCGTGAGGCTGCCACGGCGGAGATGCTCAAAAAGGCGGAGGGCGACCGCAAGAAGCTGTCGCTGGCTCCCGTGGCCGCCAAGCTTTCCGAGCTTCTTGGCAAGGAGGTCGCGTTTGCGGCCGACATCGTGGGGGAGGACGCCAAGGCGAAGGCCGCCGCGATGAAGAACGGTGACGTGCTCCTCATCGAGAACGTCCGCTTTGACGCGGGCGAGGAGAAGAATAAGCCCGAGTTTGCCAAGGCGCTGGCCTCGCTGGCCGACGTTTACGTGAACGATGCCTTCGGTACCGCCCACAGAGCCCACGCCTCCACCGCCGGCGTGGCCGATTACCTGCCTGCCTACTGCGGCTACCTCATCGGCAAGGAGATCGGCATCATGGGTGCCGCCCTTGAAAATCCCCAGCGTCCCTTCGTTGCCATTCTCGGCGGTGCCAAGGTGGCCGATAAGCTCAACGTTATCAACAACCTCCTTACCAAGGTCGATACCCTCATCATCGGCGGCGGTATGGCCTACACCTTCCTGAAGGCCAAGGGCTACGAGATCGGCACCTCGCTCTTCGATTCCGAGAAGGTCGATTACTGCCGTGAGATGATGGAGAAGGCCGAGAAGACCGGCGTTTCGCTCCTTCTTCCGGTCGACACCGTGATCGCCCCCGCGTTCCCTGATCCGATCGATGCCGCCATTGACACCGAGACCGTGCCCTCCTCTGAGATCCCTGCGGACAAAATGGGCCTCGATATCGGTGAGACGACCCGCGCCCTGTATGCCGACGCCGTGAAGAACGCCAAGACCGTCGTATGGAACGGCCCCATGGGCGTGTTTGAGAACCCCACGCTGGCGGCCGGCACCATTGCCGTTGCCAAGGCCCTGGCCGAGTCGGACGCTACCACGATCGTTGGCGGCGGTGACTCTGCGGCGGCCTGTGAGCAGCTCGGCTTTGCCGATCGCATCACCCACATCTCGACGGGCGGCGGCGCCTCGCTTGAGTTCCTTGAGGGGCTCGTGCTTCCCGGTATCGCCTGCCTCCAGGACAAATAAGGAGAAGCGCCATGAGAAGATACGTTATCGCCGGTAACTGGAAAATGAATATGACCCCCTCCGAGACGGGTGCCTTCATCCGTGAGCTGGCTCCCAAGGTGGCGGGTAAGGACGCTTGCGACATCGTGCTTTGCGTCCCCTTTGTTGACATCGCCCCCGCCATTGAGGCGGCCAAGGGCACGAACATCAAGATCGGCACGCAGAACGTTCACTTCAAGGAGAGCGGCGCCTACACGGGCGAGATCTCCGCGGCCATGCTGAAGGAGACGGGTGTTGAGTACGTCATCGTCGGCCACAGCGAGCGCCGTCAGTACTTTGGCGAGACCGATGAGACGGTCAACCTCCGCACCAAGGCGGCTCTTGCCGCCGGCCTCACCGTTATCCTCTGCCTCGGCGAGCTGCTTGAGGCGCGTCAGGCCGGTATCACGGCGGAGATCGTTTCGATGCAGACCAAGCTTGACCTCGCCGGTATCCCTGCCGAGGATCTTTCCCGCATCATCATCGCTTATGAGCCCGTCTGGGCGATCGGGACCGGCCTCACCGCCACGCCCGAGCAGGCCGATGAGGCTTGCGGCATCATCCGCTCGGTGGTGGCCGACCTTTACGGTAAGGCCGCGGCCGATGCCATGATCATTCAGTACGGCGGCTCGATGAACGAGAAGAACGCCGCGGATCTCCTCGCCAAGGAGAACGTGGACGGCGGTCTGATCGGCGGTGCCTCGCTCGTGACCGACAAGTTCACGGCGATCGTTTCGGCGGCCAACTAACCGGCAACACGGACCTGGGTCATGCCGGCTCAAGTCCGTGGCTACCCTCGCCGCACGGCCCCCCGTGCGAGTATTACAGAGGAGGACCATAACTCCATGGACAATCATCGCACCGAAGCCTTGAATAAGGGAGAGTATGAGATCGACCTCAGGTTCTTTGCGGTCGTATTCCGCAAGTGCTGGCTCTTTATCCTGCTTGCCGCCGTGCTTGTCGGACTTGTTGCCGGTCTTTATACCTCACTCTTCATTCCCAAGAAATATTCTTCCACCGTCAAGATGTACGTGGACCCGAACGCGCAGTCCTCGGCAAGCTCCTTCAATAACACCACAGCGGAAGCCCTGGCGGAGATCTATCCGCCTGTCCTCCGTGGCTCGGATCAGTTTGCCATGAATGTGGCGCTGGCCATGGCCAAGCTGGAAAAGGACGGAGAGCCGATGTTCCCGGACTGGACCTACACCGAGGAAAACGGCGAAGAGGTTCCTGTGGGCTGGAGCCGTGTCCGCGGCATGATGAGTACGGGCATCACGGATAAGCTTTTGTACATCACCATTTCCTCGGAGGACCCGAGGGAGGCGTATGAAATGGCGGTGATTGCGGCCTCCGTGGGACCCGAGATCCTGAACGATTACGTTAAGATCGGGGATGCCAAGGTCATCAGCTGGCCTGCGCTGGATACCGTCGCGGATTCACCCAGCGTGCCGCGTAACGCCGTTTTGGCGGCGGCCATTGCCGCGATCCTCGTCTATCTCGCATTCTTCCTCCGCGACCTCTTTGATACCACCGTGTACGCCGTGGAGGATCTTGTCCGCTTTGAGCTTCCTATCCTCGGTACGGTCCCCTCGTTCCCGAACACTGAGGACCGCGCCGATGTCAGAAGGACGGAAAAGGAGGGTAAGGCATGAATCGCTATCATAACGTCCTGGTCGGCCCCAAAACGCCCTTTGCTATCGGTGAGGCGTTCAAGGAGATCCGTACCAATATGCTCTACACCGTGCGTGACGTCAAGTGCCCGGTGTATGCTGTTACCAGTGCCCTGGCCCACGCGGGAAAATCGGTGCTGATCGCCAACATCGCCGCCTCGTTTGCCGAGCTTGGCAAGCGTGTGCTGCTCATTGACGGTGACTTGCGTAGCCCCGCCCAGCACAAGATCTTCCGTGTGGATCGCTCCCACGGCCTTTCCGAGATCGCCGCGGGCATCTGTGAGGATTACGGGAGTGTGATCTTCCCCTCGGACATTGCGGGGCTGGATCTTCTGCCCTCGGGCCACATTCCTCCGAACCCCTCGGAGCTTCTCGGCTCCTTAAGCTTTGAGC
The DNA here is from genome assembly GCA_045634705.1 of Eubacteriales bacterium. Lineage (GTDB taxonomy): Bacteria > Bacillota > Clostridia > Oscillospirales > CAG-272 > UBA1740. The sequence goes on from JAZRAU010000063.1 coordinate 8,813, forward strand.
GCCTCATTCGCTACGCCCAGGAGAATTATGACGCCGTGTTCATCGACTTTCCGCCTGCCGGCGTGGTGGTGGATGCCCTGATCCCCGCCGAGCTGATCACGGGCTACGCCGTGGTGGTGCGCTCGGGCATTGACGACCGCCGTGCGGTGAGTGACGTTCTGTCCTCCCTTGATGGCGTTGGCGCCAAGGTGCTTGGCTTTATTCTCAATGACGTTGACCCTAAGGTTGGCGGCTACGGCAGAGAAAAGGCCAAGTATAAGTATCGTTACCGTTACAATTACGCCTACACGCATCCGCAGGAAAACACGGAAAAGTGAAGTGCGGCAGATCTCGGCATAAATCGCCGTTTGCCCCCGCTTGACGTACGCTTGTACGCCTGCGGGGCGCAAGCCAACGATTTCTCCACGGGATCTCCACGCACTTCGGCGGCAGATCTCGGCACAAATCGCCGTTTGCCCCCGCTTGACAGCGGATCTTGGCACAACAAAAAAGGAGCAACCGTGTTGCTCCTTTTTCTTTTTTCTTTTAGTTTTCCCAGTTGTGAAAGACGTTCTGCACGTCGTCGTCATCGTCGAGCTTTTCGAGGAGAAGCTCCATCATCTTGATGTCCTCCTCGTCGGTCAGCTCCACCGTGGAGGTGGGGACCATGGAGCGCTCGGCGCTCTCGGGCTTGTAGCCGGCGGTCTCCAGGGCCTCGCGCACGGCGGTGAGGTCGTCAAGCTCGGTGTAGATCTCGTAGCAGCCCTCGTCGCCCTGGAAATCGGCAGCACCCGCCTCCAGAGCGGCCTCCATAAGCGCGTCCTCGTCGATCTCGTCGTCCTCATCGACGATCGTGATAAGGCCCTTCTCCTCAAAGAGGAAGTTGACGCTGCCCGTCTGGCCCATGTTGCCGTGGAACTTGGAGAAATAGGAGCGCACGGCGCCTGCGGTGCGGTTGCGGTTGTCGGTGGTGGTCTCCACAATGACGGCAACGCCCGACGGGCCGTAGCCCTCGTACACGATCTCCTCGTATTCGATCGAGGAATCGGTCGAGAACTTCTTGATAACGCGCTCAATGTTGTCGTTCGGTACGTTGTTGGCCTTGGCCTTGGCGATCAGGTCGCGCAGGCGGGAGTTGTTGTCGGGGTTCGGGCCGCCGGCGCGGATCGCCACAGCCATTTCCTTACCGATCTTGGTGAAGATCTTCCCCTTCTGGGCGTCGGTCTTTTCCTTTTTACGCTTGATGTTGTTCCATTTGCTATGTCCTGACATGGGAGATTCTCCTTCTTAAATCTTTTCGGGGGTCTTAAGACAGATGAGGCGGAGCGCACGGCCAAGAACGGTATGCACGGCCGCCACGGTGGCAATGCGGTTGGCCCGCACACTCTCGTCCCCGGCCGAGAGGATCTGGCACTCGTGGTAGAAGCGGTTAAAGGCGGCGCAAAGGTCAAGGATGTACCGCGTGATGACCGAGGGCTCGTATTCGGCCAGCGCCTCCTCCACGCGCTCGGGGAAGAGGGCCAAAACACGCACAAGGGCGCGTTCCTCCTCGGTGAGGGGGGCCGATGCCTTGTAGGCAGGGACGTCTCCCGCCTTTTCGAGAAGCGAGCAGGTGCGCGCGTAGGTGTACTGGGCGTAGGGGCCGGTGTTACCGTCAAACGAGAGGGCATCGGAAAGCGAGAAGTTGATGTCGTGAATGCGGCTGCCCGAGAGATAATAGAAGATCACAGCGCCAACGCCCACGGCCTCCACGACCTCCTCGTCAATGGCGGCGCCGGGGTTCTTCTCGGCGGTGATGGCGCGGACCTTTTCCACGGCCTCGGCAAAGAGATCCTTGAGAAGCACCACGTTGCCGGTACGGGTGGCGAGCTTCGCTCCACCAAGGCTCACCGTGCCGTAGGGCACGTGATGGAGGCGGTCGTACCAGTCGTAGCCCATAAGCTCCACGACCTTGAACCACTGGGCAAAATGCAGGCTCTGTCCCGCGCTCGTCACGTAGATGCACTTGTCAAAATCGTAGGTCACGTGGCGGTAAGCGGCGGCGGCGATGTCACGCGTCGGGTAGAGGGTGGAGCCGTCACGCTTCAGAATGAGGCAGGGCGGCATCTTCCATTCCTCAAGATTGACCACCGAGGCACCGTCGTCGATTGTCAGAAGGCCCGCCGCACGGATCTTTTCGATCTCAGCAGGCATCTTGTCGGTGTAAAAGCTCTCGCCGTTGTAGCTGTCAAACTCGATTCCCAGCATGCGGTAGGTCTTGCCGTACTCCCGCAGGCTGATCTCAATGAACCAGCGCCAGAGGGCGAGGTTTTCCTCGTCGTGCATTTCAAGCTTCTTGAACTCGGCGCGCGCCTCGTCCTCGAGGGTAGGATCGGACTCGGCCTCAGCGTGGAACTTGACGTACAGGCGCACCAGCTCGTCGATCTCACGGGCCTCGACCTCGGCGCGGTCGCCCCAGCGGCGGTACGCCACGATCAGCTTGCCAAATTGCGTGCCCCAATCACCGAGGTGATTGATGCCGATGCACTTGTAGCCCGCAAATTCGTGGAGGAGCTTCAGGGAGTGACCGATCACGGTGGTGCCGAGGTGGCCGATGTGGAAGGGCTTGGCTACGTTCGGGGAGGAATAGTCAAGCACCACGGTGCGGCCGCCGCCAATGGCGGGCGAGCCGTAGGCATCTTTCGCGGCGGCGATATCGCCGATGAGGCGCTCGGCCATGGCCGCGGTGTCAATAAACAGGTTGAGGTAGCCACCCACCGCCTCCACACGGGAGAAGGCGGGATCCTTAATGCCCTCGGCCAGTGCGGCGGCGATCCTCGGCGGAGCCGAGCGCAAAACGCGCGAAAGGCGGAAACAGGGGAAGGCAAGATCACCCATAGCACTGTCGGGCGGATATTCGAGGAGAGATGTGATCTCCTCAGCCGAGGGAAGCTCGGCGCCGGGGAAGCTTTCGTTCGCGGCGGAAAGGATCAGGGCCGCGGCGTGGTGTTTGATCTTTTTCATAGCGTTTCCTTTGCATTATGCCTCAAAAAGAGGACGGTAGGTCTTTGTCGGGTCGGGGGCCTCGGAGGTCAGGCGGCAGGCCACCACGTCGCGCCCCGCAATACGGTGGGCCAGCACCGTGTCGGTGCCGCTTTTGAGGTAATAGGCGCCTCCCCTCTCGCAAACGGTGGGGGAGGGAAGCTCATCACCCAAGGAGAGCGAGCGTGAAAGGGCTGTCACCGTCACCTGGGAGGGGGTGTCCGCACTCATAAAGCGGCGGTAGCCGAGATAGCAGAAGCGGCGGCTTTCGTCCTCTTGCCAAAGTGCAAGCGAGGCAAGGATCAGGTCGGCCACGCGTTCGGGAGGGATCGCGGTGGTGTCAAGGACAAGATCGTAGTTCGCCATATCCATGATATGCACGCCGTACTTTTCAAAGTAGCGCAGGTTTTCGCTCTCGCGGCGGGCGGCCACGCGGCGCGCCGTCTCCTCGATCGTGTCAAAGCTCTCGCCCTCGCGGCGGTCGGCGCTGATGCGCTCGGCACTCGTGCGGGCATCGGTCGTCAGATACACGCGGAAGGTGGGGCGCACAAAGTGGAAGGCCATGCGCGAGTCAATGATGAGCGAGCGCGCATCGTCCGAGAGGGCGGCAAGACCGTCATCGATCTGCTTGTCCACCTCAGGGTGAGTCTCCATATACTTATTGAATTCGTCAATGGTCATGCCATGCTCGGCGGCGGCGGCGCGGCAGATCTTGCCCGTCGAGTAATACTCAGCGCCCGTTCTCTCAATGAGAAGGCGGGAGACGGTGCTTTTTCCGCTGCCAAGGTCGCCGGCAAGAGAGATCTTGAAGCTCACAGCGGTCCCCTTTCTACAAAAGTAATATATACAACATACTATTATACACGCCCGGTGTGCGTCTGTCAACCGCTTTTTTCTTTGTCCCGTACTCTTTTGAAAAGCAAGCCAAAAATTCCCGTTCCTCCATTCGCATAAGGGATAGCGGCGGGGGGCAATACTTGGTACAGCAAGAAAAAAGGCGGTACTTTGGTATTGTATAACCATAAGGTGGAAATTTGCGGCGTGAACACCTCGGAGCTTCCGAGCATCGGAGATGAGGAAAAGCGCGCCCTGCTCATCGCCGCACACGCGGGGGATAAGAATGCCCGCCGTCGGCTGATTGTTGGCAATCTCCGTCTTGTCCTTTCGATCATTCAGCGCTTTTCTTCCCGGAAGGAAAGCTTTGACGATCTGTTTCAGGTGGGGTGTGTGGGCCTTGTCAAGGCCATTGATAACTTCAATACAGAGCTTGACGTGAAATTCTCGACCTATGCCGTTCCCATGATCATCGGTGAGGTGCGGCGCTACCTGCGCGACAACAACCCGATCCGTGTCAGCCGCTCAATGCGCGACCTTGCCTATCGCTCGCTCGGTGTGCGGGAGGAGATCCTGCGGCGTGAAAACCGCGAGCCGAGCACCGAGGAGATTGCCGAGCGGCTTGGTGAGGACCGCTTTGCCGTCGGCCGCGCTATGGAGGCCATTGCCCAGCCTGTCTCGCTTTACGAGTCGGTGTACAGCGACGGAGATGACTCGGTCTACGTCATCGACCAGCTCCGTGACCTGGAAGCCTCCGAGGAAAGCTGGATCGAGGACATCTCGCTCCGTGAGGCACTTGGCCGCCTTGGAGAGCGTGAGCGCCTCATCATCACGCGGCGCTTTTATGCGGGGCGCACGCAAATGGAGATCGCAGAGGAGATCGGCATCAGCCAGGCACAGGTGTCGCGCCTTGAAAAAAGCGCGATCGAAAAAATAAGAAAAGACCTCTGACGCACTTAATACAAACGTTTCTATGAAAACAAAACTTGTCAAATTGTGTCAATAAAAAAGGGGAACGCATCGCGTTCTCCTTTTTTATTTGCGAATATGCCTAAATGCGAAGCCGGGGCGCACGGATTTAGAGCAGAAATTTTTGATCGCGAACGGAAGGCGTATAATCATACGTCGATGTGAGCGAGCGGAAATAGCAAACAAGGATAATGGATTGGCAGAAAAACGCAGCTTTTCAACTCTAAAAATAAAACGAAATACGAAGATGTGAAAAAAGAAGCTGCACGGCAAAAGCCGTACAACTCCTTTTTGTTTGCGATTATGCCTAAATCCGAAGCCCCTTTTCATGCTCCTCGGCGTGCCGCCGTATCGCCTCCACCGAGAGGTCGCTGATGTGATGCTCGATCTTACAGGCATCCTCGGCGGCCACGTCGGGGTCCACCCCCAACGAGATAAGAAAGCGCGTGAGCACCGCGTGGCGCTCATAGATCTTTTCGGCCACCTCACGGCCGTGGGGCGTGAGCGATATGGCCCCGTCGGGCGCCACCGTGATAAAGCCCCCCTCGCGCAGAAGGCCCACGGCGCGGCTGACCGAGGGCTTGGAGTAGCCCATATGCTCGCCAACGTCGATCGCTCGGACAAAGCCCGCCTTGCGCGAAAGGATCAGAATGGTCTCAAGATACATTTCGCCTGATTCCTGCAGCTGCACAGCGCCACCTCCTTTGGTTCTTTTTCATAATTATACCACAGGGAGGCGATAAAAGCAACCCCCAAAAGGGGGGAAGGCCTTGGCCTTGCCCCTTTGGCGTACCGCCCTCCGGAAAAACAGAAAATCCCTTGACAACAGCTGTGGCTTGTGGTAATATAGGCATACTATTTTAGGGAAGGGAGGAAATGTCTGTGCTGGACGCCTTTTATGCACGCATTGGCCAAACCTCAAGCGTGGCCCCCGTCATACTTTCGGTGGCGCTCATGCTCTTTTTTGGCTTTGCCGCCACGCGCATCACCAAGCGCCTGCGCCTGCCAAATGTCACGGCGTATCTTGCGGCGGGGATCCTTCTCGGCCCTTACGTCTTTGATCTGGTTCCTATGGGTGTGGTTGACGGTATGTCCTTCCTCTCGGATATCGCCCTCGCCTTCATCGCCTTTGGCGTGGGGGAATTCTTCAAGATATCGGCCCTCCGCAAAAACGGCTGGCGCACGGTGGCGATCACGCTCTCCGAGGCCTTGCTTTCCGCTCTCCTCGTTTTTCTTGTGACCTACCTTCTTCTCGGCCTTGACTTCTCCTTTTCGCTGGTGCTGGCGGCTCTCGCCTCGGCCACCGCCCCTGCCTCTACCGTCATGACGATCCGTCAAACGGGGGCCAAGGGGGATTTTGTGGACACTCTCCTTCAGGTCATGGCCCTCGATAATGTGGTCAGCCTCCTCTCGTACAGCGTGGCGATCTCGGTCGCTGTGGCGGCGCTGGGGGGCAGCGCCCTCTCCTTTGCCACGGTGGCCCTGCCGCTTCTCCGTAACCTTCTCGGCGTCATTGTCGGCGGTGTACTTGGTTTTGTTCTCCGCCTCCTGATCCCCGAGGGGCGCTCCACCGACAACCGCCTCATCATCGTGGTCGCTCTCCTCTTTCTTTTCTGCGGCTTCTGCTCGGTCATTGATGTCTCGCCCCTCCTTGGATGTATGATGATCGGGGCGGTGTACGTTAATCTGGGCGGAGATGACAAGTTGTTTTTACAGGTATCCTATTTCAGCCCGCCGATCCTGCTCCTCTTTTTTGTGCGGAGTGGCATTGGCTTCCGTCTCGATTCGCTTTTTGCGGGCAGCGCCCTTGTGGCCTATCCCCTCATCCTTGTCAGCGTGACCTATTTCCTTGTCCGTACCGTAGGCAAGGTGGGCGGCTCGTATCTCGGTTGCCTTGCCGTAGGGAAGGAGAAGCGCATCCGCAACTATCTCGGTATGGCGGAGATCCCGCAGGCCAGCGTGGCGATCGGCCTTGCCGTGCTCGGCGCCCGTGCCCTTGGCGGCGATATGGGTGTAGCGCTCGAAACCGTTGTCGTGGCGGCGGGGATCCTTTATGAGATCGTTGGCCCCGTTTCGGCCAAGCTCGCCCTCTACCTCTCAGGCTCCTATACCACCGATCTCCCCGCGGCGGAGAGCGCTGAGGGAACCGATGAGGTGGCGATCCTTTGCGAGCGCATCCGCGCTATCCGCGAGGGTCTTCCCGAGCGTGAGGCTCCGCCACCAACGCCCGAGGATGCCTTTACCGAGGCAGCCCTTATGCAACGTGAGGCCATGCTGACGCGCCGCCGCGGCCGCTGGTGGCAGTGGTAGAAAAAACGTAAAAGGAGAAAAACAATGAACGATCCTATCGCCAATCTTCTTGGCTCCTGGTCTGCCGGGGAGGGCATCGGTGCGGTGCTGTTCCGCATCGGCCTTTCGCTCCTTCTCTCCGCCGTCCTTGGCTGTGAGCGCTCGGGTAAGCGCCATGCCGCGGGGCTCCGTACCTTTATCATCGTATCGCTCGGCGGTACGGTGGTCACGCTGTTTGACGTCTTTCTGATGCGGGGGGTGGGCCTCGGCTTTCCCCTCCTTTCGGCGGCGGCCGTTATCGCCGTAGCCATACTCGCCGCCAACTCGGTGCTCTTCAGCTCGCGCAATCAGATCAAGGGGCTGACCACCTCGGTCGCCCTTTGGGCCGTGGCCACGCTGGGTATGGCGTTGGGGGCGGGGCTTTACACCGTAGCGCTTGTCGGCTTCCTCGCGCTTATGGCCACGCTCTCGTATTTTCCTGCCTTTGAGCGGTATCTCAAAAACCGTTCCAATCATTTTGAGATCCACTTGGAGCTGGCCAGCAAGAGCAACCTTGCCGAGTTCATCAGCACCATTCGTAAGCTTGGCCTTCGCATCGATGAGATCGAGTCCAACCCCGCCTACCTCAATTCGGGCCTTTCGGTCTATTCGATCGGCCTCACTGTCCAAAGCCCGGAGCTGAAGCGCTACAAGACCCACGCCGAGATCATCGCCGCCCTCGCCACGGTCGAGTACGTCAGCCACATCGAGGAAATGAATTAAAAACTGCCGTTGGCAGATCTTTTCTGTAACGAAGAAAGAAAAAAGAGTTGTACTGTTTTGCAGTACAACTCTTTTTGGTTACGGTTATGCCGAAATCCGAAGCCCCACTCAGTGGTTCTTGAATTCATCCTCCTCCGCCGACTCGTCCAGCGCGATCTCGCCGCGCTCGGCGGGGGCTTCCTCCTCGTCACGGCTCGTGACGTGGTGGTGGAGCATGGCATCGTCAAGGTCAAGCTCCTCGGCAATGAGATCCTCGTCCAGGTAGCAGCTGGGATCAAAGTCGTTTTCCTCCAGCTCCTCCTTCACCTGGCGGAAAAGGTAGGCGCCGGCGGCACCCTCCATGGCGGAAACGGCCAAAAAAGCGGCGGCAATGCTCTTTTTCTTCACACAGAGGAAGAGAAACAGGATAAACAGCGTAAAGGACTGGACAAGAAGCGAGACAGCGAGGACAAGCTTAGATCTTTTCAGCATGAGGGGGCTCCTTTCACGAATTGGCGTTGGCCTTCAGATAGGCGTTGATGAAGCCGTCGATCTCGCCGTCCATAACGGCACCGATGTTGGCATCCTCGTAGCCTGTGCGGGTATCCTTGGCAAGGGTATAGGGCATGAACACGTAGCTGCGGATCTGGGCGCCCCACTCGATCTTGGTCTTAACGCCCTGAATATCCTCAATGCGCTCAAGCTTCTCGCGCGCCTTGATCTCCATGAGCTTGGATTTCAGCATGCGGAGCGCGGTCTCCTTGTTTTGGAGCTGGGAGCGCTCGGTTTGGCAGCCCACCACAATGCCCGTGGGGATGTGCAGGATGCGGATCGCAGAGTCGGTCTTGTTGATGTGCTGACCGCCCGCGCCGCTGGAACGGTGCGCTGTGATCTCAAGATCCTCATCACGCAGGACAATGGTGTCGTTATCGTCGTTGAACTCGGGCATGACCTCCACCGAGGCAAACGAGGTCTGCCGCCGTCCCGAGGCGTCAAAGGGCGACACGCGCACCAGGCGGTGAACGCCGTTCTCGCTGCGGAGATAGCCATAGGCGTTCTCGCCCTCGATCGTGATCGTCGCACTCTTGAGGCCGGCCTCGTCACCGTCCAGCCAGTCGACCAGCTTGACGGTAAAGCCGTGGCGCTCGCCCCAACGGGTGTACATGCGGTACAGCATTTGCGCCCAGTCCTGCGCCTCGGTGCCGCCGGCACCGGGGTGGAAGGAGACGATGGCGTTGTTGCGGTCGTACTCCCCCGTCAGGAGGGTTTCAAGGCGCTGGCGCTCGGTCTCGCTCTCCACGAAAGCCAGCTCACGCTCGACCTCCTCGACCGATCCCTCGTCGTTCTCCTCGATCGCCATCTCGGCCAGCGTCAGCGCATCCTCAAGCGAGGAGAGGAGCTTGTCGTAGGCGGCGCATTTATCCTTCATTTGCTTGATCGATTGCAGGATCTTGGAGCTCTTGTCGGCATTGCTCCAAAAATCGTCCGCCATCGTGCTGGCCTCCAGCTCCTCCACCTTTCTCGTAAGATCGTCATAGCGGATCGCATTCCGCAGATCCTTGACGGTGTCCTCGATCTCGATGAGACGCCGCTTGGCTTCTTCCAGGGCTACTATCACGGGAAAATCCTCCGTATTGCGTTATCCCACCGTGTGGGAGCTTTTTCTCCCTTTAGTATATCACAAACTTCCTCGGTTTGTAAAGTATGGGGAAAATTATTTTTTTCTTGACTTTTGAAAAAACCGTGGTACAATAGTATAATGAATAACTACTATATAACTTGGAGGTAATTATGAAAGTTACAAAGGATACCATTATCGGCGATATTTTGGATGCCAGCGCGGACACCAAGCCCTTTTTCATGGCGGTGGGTATGCACTGCTTTGAGTGCCCCGTCTCCCGTATGGAGACCGTGGCCGAGGCCTGCGCCGTTCACGGCGCCGATGCCGATGAGCTGATCGCTAAGCTGAACGCCTTCTTCGGTGAATAAAAAGCCCCTCGATCCCCGCCTTTCGCTGGCGGCCTCCTTCGTGCGTGAGGGAGCCCGCTTTGCCGACGTGGGGGCCGACCACGCCTATCTCCCCCTGTGGCTCCTTGCCGGGGGGCGCCTCACTCTTGCCGTCGCCGCTGACATTGCCGCAGGCCCTCTCGACCGCGCCCGCGCCAACGTCCGTGCCGAGGGGCGGGAGGGGGAGGTCACGCTCCTTCTGACAGACGGCCTTTCGGGCATGGAGGGCCTTGCCCTCACCGACATTGCGATCTGCGGTATGGGAGGCGAGATGATCGTCTCGATCCTTGCCGCTGCGCCCTTTGTGAAGGACGGGCGCGTACGCCTCATCCTTCAACCGATGACACACGCCGCAACGCTCCGCCGCTATCTGGCCGCCGAGGGCTTTTCTATCCTCGGTGAGCGTTACGCCGCCTCGGGCGGAAAGGTCTATTCCTGCCTGGCAGCCGAGTACACGGGAGCGCCGTACCGTATCACATCCGCGGAGGCCGAGCTTGGCCTTGGGGAGGTGCGTGACGCGCGGGATACCGAGGCCTTTCTCGCCTTTCTCTCTCTCCGGGAGAGGGACGCCCGTGCCCGCCTTGCGGGTAAGCGCCAGGGAGGCGCCCCCACCGCCGATGAGGAAGAGCTGCTCGCCGCAATCGCGGCAGAAAGAGAGAAAACAGTATGACGGTACGCGAGCTGTATACGGCGCTTTCCCGCCGCTTTCCTGCCGCCCTCTCTGCCGAGTGGGATAGCGATGGGCTGATGCTCTCACCCGATCCCGATGCCCCCGTCCGCCACGTGCTCTGCACGCTGGATGCGACCGAGGAGGCGCTTGCCTATGCCAAGGCGATCGGTGCCGATGTGGTTCTTTCGCACCACCCGATGATCTTTCGCCCTCTCCCGTCGGTCACTCCTGATACCCCCACGGGGAAGCGGGTCGTGACGGCACTTTCGGCAGGGCTCTCGGTGATGTCCTTCCATACCCGTGCCGATGCTGCCGAGGGCGGCGTGAACGACCTTTTGGCGGCCGCTCTCGGCCTTTCGGATGCCGCCCCCTTCGGTGACGGTCTCGGCCGCATCGCCACGCTCACATCGTCCACCTCTCTTGATGATTTCTGCGCCGCGGTGCGTTCTTCGCTCGGTGCCCCGGTTCTCCTTGTCGGTGACGCCGGGCGTCCCGTTTTCCGCGTGGCGCTGGTCGGCGGCAGCGGAAAGGACGAGATCCCCACGGCCATAGCCGCAGGGGCGGACACCCTGCTCTCGGGGCGTCTTTCCTATGAGACCGTGAACGAGGCAAGCGAGAGCCGCATCAACCTCATCGAGGCTGGCCACTTCTACACCGAGGCGCCGTTCCCCCGGCACCTTTCCGAGTGGCTGCCAAAGGAATTCCCCGACATCCTGGCCACGTACTACAACTCCTGTCGGGTTGTTGTAAAATAAACGTTACATACATTACATACGGCGGCATCGGCCGTCGGGAAAAGGATATGACATGAAGATTTATGACGAGCTGGTGGCGCGCGGCCTGATCGCGCAGGTCACTGACGAAAAAGAGATCCGTGAAATGGTGGATGCGGGGCGCGCCGTGTTCTACATCGGCTTTGACCCCACGGCGGACAGCCTGCACGTTGGCCACTTTATGGCCCTGTGCCTCATGAAGCGCCTGCAAATGGCAGGCAACCGTCCGATCGTCCTGATCGGCGGCGGCACGGCCTACGTTGGCGATCCCTCAGGCCGCACCGATATGCGCTCGATGATGACGCCCGAAACCATTCGCCACAACTGCGAGTGCTTCAAGCGCCAGATGAGCCGCTTCATTGAGTTTGGCGAGGACAAGGCCATCATGGTCAACAACGCCGATTGGCTCCTCGGTCTCAACTACATTGAGCTTCTGCGTGATGTGGGCGCTTGCTTCTCGGTCAACCGTATGCTCTCGGCCGAGTGCTACCGTCAGCGCATGGAGAAGGGCCTCTCCTTCCTCGAATTCAATTACATGATCATGCAGAGCTACGACTTCTACCACCTCTTTGAGAAGTACGGCTGCAATATGCAGTTCGGCGGTGACGACCAGTGGTCGAATATGCTGGGCGGTACCGAGCTCATTCGCCGCAAGCTGGGCAAGGATGCTTACGCCATGACGATCACCCTGCTCCTCAATTCCGAGGGCAAGAAAATGGGTAAGACAGCCTCGGGCGCCGTGTGGCTTGATCCCAACAAGACCTCGCCCTTCGATTTCTATCAGTATTGGCGCAACGTTGGCGATGCCGACGTTTTGAAGTGCATCCGCATGCTCACCTTCCTGCCTCTTGAGGAGATCGACAAAATGGATGCCTGGGAGGGCAGTCGCCTGAACGAGGCCAAGGATATCCTCGCCTATGAGCTGACAAAGCTTGTCCACGGTGAGGCCGAGGCTGAGGCCGCCCGTGCCTCCTCCCGCGCCCTCTTTGGCGGCGGTACCGAGGGAGAGATCCCCACCGCCACCGTCGGCGCTGAGGTCATGGTTGACGGCCGCTGTGACGTCATCACCCTTCTTTGTGCCGCGGGCCTTGTTGCCACGCGCTCCGAGGGGCGCCGTGCCATTGAGCAGGGCGGCGTAACGGCAAACGGCGACAAGGTGACAGACGTCAAGGCCACCGTCAACGCTGCCGACCTTGCCGAGGGCGTGCTTCTCCGCAAGGGTAAGAAGTCCTACAAAAAGGTCATTCTCGCGTAATTCGGAGGTGCCCCCATGGGGCGTTTCCTTATTTCATAACAAGGAGTGCCGTTATGTCTGTTCTCTCGCCGGCTACCGAAATCTGCCCCGTCTGCGGACGGGCGTACACCGGTCCCATTCGTTGCGTCCATGTGGGCGTGGGGGCGCTTCTGCGCCTGCCTGAGGTAACTGAGGGGTACGACCGCCTCCTCATCGTGGCCGATGAAAATACCTTTGAGGCCGCGGGGGCCGAGGCTGTGCTTCTTCTTGGCGACAAGGTCAAAAGGAGCATCGTGTTCCAAAAAGACCCCCTCCTCGTTCCCGATGAAACCGCCGTCGCCGCAATCGAGGGGCGCCTTGCCGGCACCGATATGATCGTCGGCATCGGCTCGGGCGTTGTGCAGGACCTTTGCAAGTGCGTCTCTCATCGCGCAAACCTCCCCTGCATCGTGGTCGCCACCGCCCCCTCCCCGGACGGCTAAGCCTCGAACGGTGCACCATGATTTTTTGCCACTCTACCGCTGATTTTGCTTAAAAAGCAAAGTAAAGCTTACAAAAAGAGCAAGCACAAAGTGCTTGCTCTTTTCTCATTTCCACTTGGCTGCCTCGGCGGCCAGGCGCTCGTAAAGGGCGGGCTCCGGCACCGTGAGCGGCAGGCGTACCTCGTCACGGCAAAGGCCTAAGGAGGCCATCGCTGCCTTGACGGGGGCGGGGTTGGTGTCGGCAAAAAGGAGACGGGAAAGCGGCAGCATCCGCGCATGAAGGGCGGTGGCCTCGGCGCATTTGCCCTCGCAAAAGAGGCGGTAAAGGTCGCTCATCTCACGGGGAAGAAGGTTCGACAGCACCGAGATGATGCCGATGCCTCCCACCGAGAGCGTGGGGAGGAATTCGCCGTCGTTGCCGCTGTACACGGCGCACTTTTTTCCAAGCATTGCATGGATGTCGGCCGCGCGGTCGATGTCGCCGCTTGCCTCCTTGACCGCCACAATGTTCTCATGCTCGCAAAGGCGTGTGATCGCGGGGAGAGTGAGGTCCACGCCCGTTCTCCCCGGCACGTTATAAAGAATGATCGGCAGGTCAACGGCATCGGCGATTGTGAGATAATGACGGATGACCCCCTCGCGCGTTCCCTTGTTGTAGTAGGGCGTGACCACAAGGAGGGCGTCCGCGCCGTGCGCCTCGGCATATTTGGCCGTGGCGACTGCCACGCGCGTGTCGGCAGAGCCTGTGCCCGCCACTACGGGAATGCAGCCGTTCGCCGCCTCGCAGGCCGTTGCCAAAAGGGCCGCCTTCTCGCGGTTTCCGAGGGTAATGGCCTCTCCCGTGGTGCCGCATACCACAAGCGCGGCGGCCCCCAGGGTGATCTGCCGCTCCACAAGTCGGCGGAAGGCGGTAAGGTCCACACCGCCATCGCAAAACGGCGTGATAAGCGCCGTGCCCACGCCCTGAAAGGGCGGTTTTTTTCTGTTTTTTGTACTCATAGAAACCTCGCATCGTCATTTTTGGGGCTTGAAATCCCCAAAGAAATATACTATAATGCTAATGTCAGTATATGAAAGAGGAAGTCGCCGTGAAACAAGAAACCGTCATTGTGAACGAGAGGGTCGCTACAAGCCTAACGACCCATGATTTTTATTACGATCTGCCCGAGGAGCTGATCGCGCAGACCCCCTCCGAGCGGCGCGATGCCTCTCGGCTTTTGGTGCTTGACCGTGCGGACGGTTCGCTCTCTCACCGCCATTTTTACGATATCCTCGATTACATCCGCCCCGAGGACGTCCTTGTCGTCAATTCCTCGCGCGTGATCCCCGCCCGTCTCCTTGGCGAGGGGAAAAGCGGCGCCCCCGTGGAGCTTCTTCTCCTCCGTATGCGGGAGGGCGGCCGCTGGGAGACCCTCGTCCGCCCCGGCAAGCGCGCAAAAGAGGGCGCCGAGCTCAGCTTTGGCGGCATCCTCCGCGCGAAGATCACCGAGGTCCTGGAGGACGGCAACCGCCTTGTCGAATTCTCCTACCCCGACTCCTATAAGAGCATTTATGAGGTGCTGGACGCCGTCGGCCAGATGCCCCTGCCCCCTTACATCACCAAAAAGCTTGAGGACAAAAACCGCTACCAGACCGTCTACGCGCGGCATGAGGGGAGCGCCGCCGCCCCTACGGCGGGCCTGCACTTCACGCCTGAGCTGCTGGACTCCCTCCGCGCGCGCGGAACGGGCTATGCCGAGGTCACGCTCCACGTGGGGCTTGGCACCTTCCGCCCCGTGAAGGCCGAGGCGATTACCGACCACCTCATGCACACCGAGGAATTCTTCATTGACGAGGAAACCGCCGCAGAGATCAATCGCCGCCGTAAGGCGGGCGGCCGCGTGATCGCCGTGGGGACCACCGCCTGTCGCGTCCTTGAAAGCGTCACCGATGCCGAGGGCACCGTCCACCCCATGCGCGGTGAGACGGGCATCTTCATCTACCCCGGCTACAAATTCCGCGCTGTCGATGCCCTCATCACCAACTTCCACCTGCCCGAAAGCACCCTCATCATGCTGGTCTCGGCCCTCGCCGGCAAGGAGAACATCATGCACGCCTACAAAACGGCGGTGGAGGAGAAGTATCGCTTCTTTTCCTTCGGCGACGCTATGCTGATCGTATAAATTGCCGTATGCTTCGTTGTCGGGCGATGCGGTCGGCTCGACGTAGGATACTACGCCGTCGCCGTCCTTGCGCCCTTACGCCTCGCCTGCGACAATTTCTCCTGATCAGCAGCCGATCGTATAAATCGTCCAATACGGCGTTAAAGCGTCGACTTGCCGCCCTCGACGTAGGCGACTACGCCTGCGTCTTGCCTTCTTCTTAAAGGAACCGATGAAGAAAAGCCCCAAGGCTGTGCCTTGGGGCTTTTCTTCAATCCTTTCGGTAGCCGAGGATCAAGAATTCGGCGTGGGTGTCGAGCGACGGAAGTGAGGCGAGGCGCTCGCGGCCCGAGCGCGGTGTGCGGTAATAGTAGGGAGTCATGGAAAAAAGGTCGGCGATCGCCTCTCCGGTGGGGAGCGAGAGGGGGAAGCGCACGCTCTCCCGCACGATCGGCGTAAAGCCGGAAAGCTCGCAGGAGGCGACCTCGTTTTCATAGGGCGTATCGTAGAGAACGCACTTCATTTCATAGAGATGACGGGCATCGGGAATGACGTAAAGGAAGGTACCGTCCTGTGTCAGTACGCGGTGGAATTCCTCGGCGGCTAAGGGGGCAAAGATGCAGGAAAGGAGCGAGACACTCGCATCGGCCAGCGGCAGGTGATAGGCGCTGGCCACGGCAAGCTCAGCAGTGGGGAGGCGCTTTGCCGCCAGCGCGAGGGCATCCTTGGAGATGTCGATGCCCACGCACCCGTCGGCGCCCTTCGCCAGCGCCTCGGTATAATACCCCTCGCCGCACCCCGCGTCAAGGTACGCCCCGCCGTGGAACAGGCGCGCGGCCACGTCGGTCAGCGCCCGGCGGAGGGGGGCGTAATAGCCGCCGTCAAGAAAGCGGCGGCGCGCGGCGATCATCTCGCGGTTGTCGCCCACGGCACTCGCGTGTCCCGTGAGAAGATTGACGTACCCGCGGCGGGCGAGGTCAAAGCTGTGGCGCCCCTCGCACACAAGGGTGCGCTCACACCGCGAAAGAGGGCGGTGGCAAACGGGGCAGAGAAGCGATAGCGGCATGGCGGTCTCCTTTTTTGATCTATGCCTATTATACCACCTCAAAAAAATAAATCAACCCTTTACAAAAACTCCCCTCACGTGGTACAATATATAGAGAATAAAAAAGCTTCAAGGAGCAAAACTGACAATGAAAATACAAAACAAAGGTCGTGTGCTGGGCGTTGACTACGGTGACGTCCGCACGGGCATCGCCGTCTCGGATGAGAGCCGCTTTCTCGCCTCGGGCATTGCCACCCTTCGTGAGAATGGGATGCTGAAGACCGCCGATCGCGTAGCGGCCGAGGCCGCAGAGCGCGCCGTCACCCTCATCGTTGTGGGGCTTCCGCGCAATATGGACGGGAGTGAGGGCGGCCGTGCCGAGGTGATCCGCGCCTTTGTCGCGCATCTCGCGGAGCGCACAAGCGTGCCGATCGCCCTGTGGGACGAGCGCCTTTCCACCGTGGAGGCCCACAGGATCCTCTCGACGGCTAATCGGCGCGGCACACGCCGCCGTGCCGTGGTGGACACCCTCGCCGCCGAGATCATTCTGCAAAGCTACCTTGACGCCCACCGCTGATCTTTACCAAAAAACTGCGCCGCCGTCACACACCCGTCACACGCGCGCGCTATAATGGAGTCACAAACCCCAAAGGAGGTCCCCTATGAACCGTCATGCAAGAGGAACGGCGCCCCAAGCCTTCCGCCTCTGCGCGGCTCTCATCGCCGCTTTTTTGCTGCTTTCGATCCTCGCCCTCTCACTCTCGTCCTGCGGCCTGCTCCCCGCATTGCCGGGGAACGACGGTGACGTGACCACCGCCCCCACCACCGGGACCAGAACGCCCGTCACCACGCAGAACATCACGGTGAACCAATACTATACGCCGGCGCCGCCCCCCTCGGAGGCGGGTACCTATGCCTACGTGGCGGAGGTGGCCTCGCCCTCGGTGGTCTCGATCATCACCGAGGCGACCTCGTACGATAAGTATTACGGCACCTACGTCGAAAGCGGTGCGGGCAGCGGCGTCATCTTTTACGCCGACGCCACCCATACCTATATCATCACCAACAACCACGTGGTCGAGGGCTGTACCGCGGTCCGCGTGTTTACGAACGATCCCGGGTGCGAGGGGTATAATGCTGAGGTCCTCGGCACCGACTGGATGACAGACATGGCCGTCTGCCGCATTGCCAAAACCGGGCTTACCGTGGCCACGGTCGGCAACTCCGCGGAGCTTCGCCTCGGTCAGGAGGTCGCGGCGATCGGTAATCCCCTCGGCACGCTCGGTGGCACCGTCACGGACGGCATCATCGGCTGCCTTGCGCGCTCGATCTCGGTCGAGGGCGTTTCCATGACGCTCATTCAGCACTCGGCGGGGGTCAGCCCCGGCAATTCGGGCGGCGGCCTCTTTAACCTGTACGGCCAGCTCATCGGTATCGTCAACGCCAAGTCCTCGGGCACGGGCGTTGAGGACATCGGCTTTGCCATTCCGATCGACATCGCGCTTGACCGCGCCGTGCAGATCGTCAACCGCGGCTACGTTTCGGGCACGCCCTACCTCGGCCTTGCCTTCTCGCAAAGCTCGACCAACGGCCCCGTCGTTGCCGAGTATTACTACAATGCCGAGCTTTCCGCCCTCAATCAGGACACGATCGCCGCGGGGGATATCCTGCAAAAGCTTGGCGGCGTTGCCGTCTCCACCACGGCCGACCTGCGCGCCATCCTCTGCTCGGTGGAGATCGGTGACACGCTGGTGGCAGAGCTTCTTCGCCCCGTGCGCTACGGCATCGGCTACACCTATAAGCCCTACACCGTCAACATCAAGGTCCACGAGTACGTGCCCGAGGGTGTGACGCCCTCGGAGCCCTCAACGTCCGAGAACATGGGAGACATCAATTTCAACTGACCGGGGAGGAACGACTGTGGCACATCTTCTCATCGTGGATGACGAGGCGCCGATCCGCACGCTGATCCGCAAATACGCCGAGTTCGGCGGTCACACGGTCAGCGAGGCGGAGGACGGCATGGCCGCCGTGCGCTCTGTGCGCGCATCGGCCCCCGACCTTGTCATCATGGACATTATGATGCCGGAGCTTGACGGCTTTTCCGCCGTCCGTGAGATCCGCAAATTTTCGCGCGTGCCCGTGCTCTTTCTCTCGGCGCGCGGCGAGGAATACGATAGGATCAACGGCTTTGAGTGCGGCGCCGACGATTACGTGGTCAAGCCCTTTTCTCCGAAGGAGCTGATGCTTCGGGCCGAGGCGATCTTAAAGCGCTGCGGTGAGGCCGCCGCCCCCGCAGAGAGCAAGGAGGTCTATACCTTCGGCGGCCTTACCGTCGATATGACGGCGCGCATCGTCACGGCGGACGGTGTGCCGCTCCTTCTGTCACCCAAGGAATACGACCTGCTCTTTTACATGATCCGCAACAAGAATATCGCTCTCTCGCGTGAGCGCCTCATCACCGAGGTCTGGGGCTATGACTTCTTCGGCGTTGACCGCACGCTCGATACGCACGTCAAGCTTCTCCGCAAGTCGCTCGGCGCGTACAGCGCTCACATCACGACCCTTCGCGGCGTCGGCTACCGCTTTGATGAAACGGTCTGAAGGGAAAAGGCCGCCCCTCGGTCTTCGCGGAAAGCTGTTTGCCTATTTTTCCTTCTTCGTCCTTGTGACCGTGCTTCTCCTTTGGCTCTTTCAGATCGTTCTGCTCGGCCGCTTTTACACCCTCACCGCGCGCCACCGTCTCTCCGAGGCGGGCGAGGCGATCCTTCGGGCAGGAGCCACCTCTACCGAGCAGGCCGAGGCCCTGGCCGAGAGGGTGGCCCTGGAGCAGGGCGCCTGCGTGCGCCTGTATATCGTGGAGGGCAACCGGGCTGACACCTACCTTTCGGTGGACAGCGAGCTTGGCTGTGTCATTCATCGGCTGTCGGGCACCCAGCTCAACCAGCTGTACGATGCCGCCGAGGAAAAGGACGGCGTCTTTGCGCGATTCCAGCTCCGTGAGGGCGATTATCGCTTCGCCTGGGAAATGGAGGACGGCACCGACTACGACGGTCGCGTGATCGACGAGCGCCTCGTCTATGCCCGCCTTGCCCCCATTGACGGCGACCGCGCTCTCTTTCTTCTCATTGACACCTCGCTGGAGCCCATTGAGGGCACCGTGAGCGTTCTCAGGATCCAGCTTCTTGTCCTCACGCTCGTCCTTCTTTCGCTCTCGGCGGCCCTTGCCTATCTTCTTTCGCGGCGCATCGCCGGGCCCCTCTCCCAGCTGAACGTGGCCGCCCGCCGCCTGCCGAAGGGCACCTACCCCGCGGACTACCGCGAGGACGGCTACCGCGAGGTGCGGGAGCTTTCCGAAACGCTGGCCGATGCCGCCACCGAGCTTGGTAAGGTGGAGGCCCTCCAGCGTGAGCTGATCGCCAACGTGTCGCACGATCTCCGCACCCCCCTCACCATGATCGCGGGGTACGCCGAGGTCATGCGCGATATTGAGGGCGAGAACACCTCCGAGAATATGCAGGTTATCATTGATGAGGCAAGGCGCCTTTCGGGCATGGTCGGTGACCTTGTGGCCCTTTCGCGCTATGGCAAGGAGGGCGTCCCCTTCACCCCCGAGCGCTTCTCGCTTTCGGACCTCGGTCGTGAGGTCATCGCGGACTATTCGCCTCTCCTTGTGCGTGAGGGCTTTACCCTCAGAACCGATATTGAGAACGGCTGTTACGTCACAGGCGACAAAAGCCGCCTTATGCAGGCCCTCCGCAACCTGCTTGACAACGCCGTCAACTATTCGGGGGACCGCCGCGAGATCGCGCTGGCCATAGCCCACCGTGAGCCCTTTGTCCGTGTGGAGATCACAGACCGCGGCGAGGGGATCCCCGCCGAGGAGCGCGAGCGCATTTGGGAACGCTACTACCGCGCAGGCGGCAACCACGCGCGCAGTGTTGTCGGCAGCGGCCTTGGCCTCTCGATCGTGCGTGAGTGCTTCCTCCTCCACGGCGCCCGCTACGGCGTTGACAGCACCGTCGGCGAGGGCAGCACCTTCTGGTTTGAGCTACCCATCGCCTCTCCGAT
>JAZRAU010000064.1:0-12530 GCA_045634705.1 Eubacteriales bacterium
CCAACAACGAGGACGAGCTCGTCGAGATCGGTCTCAACGCCTTCAAGCTCTCGCCTGTCCATCAGGTGCTCATCGAGAAGTCGGTGCGCGGCTATAAGGAGATCGAGTTTGAGGTCATGCGTGACTCCTCCGACCGTGCCATCACCATCTGCGGGATGGAGAACGTTGACCCTGTCGGTGTGCATACCGGCGACTCGATCGTTGTGGCGCCGATCCTCTCCCTCCCCGAAAACGAGCTCTCGATGCTGAACGACAGCGCCCTGAAGATCATTCGTGCCCTCGGCATTGAGGGCGGGTGCAACGTGCAGTACGCCCTCCACCCGACCACGGGCGAATACTACCTCATCGAGGTCAACCCGCGCGTGTCGCGCTCCTCGGCCCTTGCCTCTAAGGCCAGCGGCTACCCGATCGCCCGTGTGACCGCCAAGATCGCCGTCGGTATGACGCTTGACGAGATCGATCTGCCCGGCACCACCGCCGCCACCGAGCCGCGCCTTGACTACATCGTGGCCAAGTTCCCGCGCTTCCCGTTCGATAAATTTACCTCGGCCCCCAACATCCTCGGCACCCAGATGAAGGCGACGGGTGAGGTCATGGGCATCGGCTCGACGCTCTCCGAGTGTATGCTGAAATCGGTGCGCTCGCTGGAGATCGGCGTCAACCACCTCTATATGGCGAAGTTTGACGGCTTGACGAAGGACGAGCTTTTTGAGTACGTCCGCACCTTCCGTGCCGACGGCATCTTTGCCGTCACCCAGCTCCTCCGCCTCGGCGTGAGCACCCGGGAGGTCCACGAGGCCACAGCGATCACCGAGCTGTTTCTTGAGTGCATCAAGGGCATTGTCGACATGGAAAAGATCCTGAAAGCGAAGCCGCGTGATGCGGTGGCCCTTCGCGCCGCGAAGGAGCTTGGCTTCTCCGACCCGTACATTGCCAAGCTCTGGGGCATCTCCGAGCTTGACGTCTGCACGCTCCGCAAGCAGTGCGGCATTGTGCCCGCCTTCCGTATGGTGGATACCCTGCACGCGGGCGCCTACATTCCCTACTTCTATTCCTCCTATATGGGGGAGAACCAATCAATCCTCACAAACCGCAAAAAGGCGGTGGTGCTGGGCGCCGGCCCCATTCGCATCGGGCAGGGCGTGGAGTTTGACTACTCCACCGTCCACGCCGTTTCGACCATTAAGCAGTCGGGCTACGAGGCGATCATCATCAACAATAACCCCGAGACCGTTTCGACCGACTACACGACCTCGGACAAGCTCTACTTTGAGCCGCTGACGCCCGAGGACGTGATGAACGTCATCGACTTTGAAAATCCCGAGGGAGCCTTGGCCTCGCTCGGCGGACAGACCGCCATCAACCTCGCCGAGCCCCTGCGCCGCCGCGGCGTCAAGATCATCGGAACCGATTGCGATGCCATCGACCGCGCCGAAAACCGCGACCTCTTTGAAAAGCTCCTTGAGGAGCTGGACATTCCTCAGCCCGAGGGCCGTGCCGTGACGCGGATCGAGGACGGCGTTGCGGCCGCCGCTAAGATCGGCTACCCCGTGCTGGTGCGCCCCTCCTTTGTTCTCGGCGGCCGCGCGATGCAGATCGTGGCCAACGAGGAGCAGCTCCGCCACTACCTCAAGACCGCCGTTGAGATCGACGAGGACAAGCCCGTGCTTGTCGATAAGTACATCATCGGCAAGGAGGTCGAGGTCGACGCCATCTGCGACGGGCGCGACGTGTTTGTGCCCGGCATCATGGAGCTTGTTGAGCGCACCGGTATCCACTCGGGCGACTCGATCAGCGTGTACCCCTCCTTCTCGATCTCCGACCGCGTGAAGGGCATCATCCTGCAGTACGCCAAAAAGCTTGGCCTTGGGATCGGCATTGTCGGCCTTTACAACATCCAGTTCATCGTCGATAAGGAGGAACGCGTCTTTATCATCGAGGTCAACCCGCGCTCCTCGCGCACCGTGCCCTTCCTTTCCAAGGCCACGGGCTATTCGCTTGCCGACATCGCGACCGAGGTCATCCTTGGCAAGTCGCTCAAGGAGCAGGGCATCTATGACATCTACCCCGAGGAGAAATCGCGCTGGTACGTCAAGGTCCCCGTCTTCTCCTTCAACAAGATCCGCGGTCTTGACGCCTACCTCTCGCCCGAGATGAAGTCGACGGGTGAGGCGATCGGCTATGACGACAAGCAGAACCGCGCGCTCTACAAGGCGCTTCAGGCCTCGGGCATGCACCTGCAGAACTACGGCACGGTGCTGGCCACCATTGCCGACAACGACAAGGAGGAGGCCCTGCCCCTCATCCGCCGCTTCTACGACCTCGGCTTCAACATCGAGGCCACCGAGGGCACAGCCCGCTTCTTGAAGCAGAACGGCATCCGCACGCACGTCCTCGGCAAGATCGGCAATGGCTCGGACGAGATCCCGAACGCGATCCGCCAGGGCCACATCGCTTACGTCATCAACACCTCGGAGCTTGGCTCGGCCTCCGGCACGCATGACGGCCACGAGATCCGCCGCCTCGCCACCGAGAACAACGTCAACATCTTCACCTCGCTCGACACCGTTAAGGTTCTCCTTGACGTTCTCGACGAGACCACGCTCCGCATCTCGACCATCGATGCCTGACGAGGATATTATGAAGCAATCGCTGTTTACTATCGTGGAGAATACCCCCCTGACCCGAAGCGTTTACCGCATGGTGCTCTCGGGGGATACCTCCGCCGTAACGCGCCCCGGGCAGTTTGTGAACGTCCGCCTCGCGGGTAAGTTCCTGCGCCGCCCCATTTCGGTCTGCGAGTGCCGGGGCGACCGTCTTACCATTCTTTATAAGGTGGTGGGCGGCGGCACCGAGCAAATGTCGCGCATGACCGTCGGTGACGTTCTCGACGTTCTCACGGGCCTCGGCAATGGCTACGACCTTGCCCCCGCGGGCGAGCGCCCCCTCCTTATCGGCGGCGGCGTTGGCGTGCCCCCCCTCTACCAGCTCTGCCGGGATCTCATCGCCCTCGGCAAGCGCGTGCGCGTGATCCTCGGCTTCAATACGCGTGACGAGGTGTTTTACGAGGAGGAGTTCCGCGCCCTCGGTGCCACCGTGACAGTCACCACGGCGGACGGCTCCTACGGGGTCCCCGGCTTTGTGACCGCCGCGCTCGACGATGCCCCCTACACCTACTTTTACACCTGCGGCCCCGAGCCGATGCTGAAGGCGGTCTTTGCCGCCACCGCGACCGGGGGGCAGTTCAGCTTTGAGGAGCGCATGGGCTGCGGCTTTGGCGCGTGCATGGGCTGCTCCTGCAAGACCGTGACGGGTTATAAGCGCATCTGCCGCGAGGGCCCCGTGCTCATGAAGGAGGAGATCCTATGGAATGCTTAAAGGTCAATCTTGCGGGGATAGAGATCGATAACCCCGTCATTCCCGCCAGCGGCACGTTCGGCTTTGGCTACGAGTTTGCCGAGCTTTACGACATCAACGTGCTTGGCACCTTTTCCTTTAAGGGCACAACTCTTGCCCCCCGCTTTGGCAACCCCACGCCCCGCATCGCCGAATGCACCGCGGGCATGATCAACGCCGTGGGCCTGCAGAACCCCGGTGTCGACAAGGTCATCTCCGAGGAGCTTCCTAAGCTTTCCCGCGTGTTCCATAAGCCCGTCATGGCCAACGTTTCGGGCTTCTCGGTGGAGGAATACGAAAAAACCGTGGCGCTCCTTGACCCCTGCCCCGAGATCGGCTGGTTTGAGGTCAACGTCAGCTGCCCGAACGTACACGGCGGCGGTATGAGCTTTGGCACCTCGCCCGAGGCGGCCGCCGAGGTGACGCGCGCTGTGCGCGCCGCCACCAAAAAGCCGGTCTTTATCAAGCTTTCCCCGAACGTGACCGACATCGTGTCGATCGCCAAGGCTTGTGAAGCGGCGGGGGCCGACGGCATCTCGCTCATCAACACGCTCCTCGGCATGCGAATTGACCTTCACCGCCGCCGCCCCGTGATCGCCAACGTGATGGGCGGATTTTCCGGCCCCGCGATCTTCCCCGTGGCGCTCCGCATGGTGTACCAGGTGGCGCACGCCGTTTCGGTACCGGTCATCGGTATGGGCGGCGTACAGTCGGCCGAGGACGTTCTCGAAATGCTTATGGCGGGCGCTACCGCCGTAGAGGTGGGCGCCGCCAACCTTGTGAACCCCACCGCCTGCCGTGACATCATCGCCGACCTTCCGCGTGCGATGCAAAGGTACGGCATCACCTCGCTTGAGGGCCTTAAGATCTGAAACGAAAAAGGAGATATTTATGCTTTACGATGCCTTTTCCCTTGACGGCAAGTACCTGATGGACTACTCGCCCGACGCCTACCTCTCCGAGGAGCTGCCGGAGTTCTCCAAGTTTGGCCGCAAGCTGCAAGCGATCCCCGGTTATTGGGAGGATATGACCGAAAGGTTTGAGACGGCGGGATTTTTCCGCCTCCTTCAGGTCAACCCCGAGTACGGCGTACAGCGCTACCCGATCGTGGACGTGGCCCCCGATATGGCCCTCCCGAACGTCATGGGCACCTTTTTCTATCAGAGAACGCTCACGCTCGAAACCGTGGCCGACGATGTGACGATCGCCTTTCCGCAGGTGCATAACACCCTCTCGGCCTGGTGGAACGGCACCTTCATCGGCCGCCACGTGGGCTACTCGACGCATTTTGAGATCACCGTCCCGCGCGAGGTGCTGACCGTCGGCGAGAACACCGTGACCTTTGCCGTATGCAACCACCGTCACAAGGGGTGGGACGATCAGCCCGTTTCGGGCATCACCTCCCGCGCTGCCTCGGAGTATTCGGGAGGCATCTCGGACAGCGTATACCTTCGCGTTTACCGTTCTCCCCTGCGCTCGGCCGCCGTCCTCTTCTCGGAGGATCTCAAGACCGCCGACGTGCGCGTAGAGGCTAAAAGCAAGGTTTCCTTTACCTATGAGGTGCTGGACGGCACCACCGTGCTGCGCTCGGGCACAGCGGACGGCGACTTTACCTTCTCTGCCGAGGGGCTGGAGCTCTGGTCGCCCGACAGCCCGAAGCTCTATACGCTCCGCCTTACGGACGGCGATGCGACGCTGGACGTGCCCTTCGGTGTCCGCCGCCTTGTGGCGCGCGGCCTTGACCTCCTCCTCAATGGCGAGCCGATCTACCTCGCGGGCATCACCGAGCATTGCTATTACCCCCTGACGGTGTGGCCGTCGCGCGACGTGTCCTACTACCGTATGGTCATCGGCAAGCTCAAGGAGCTGGGCTTCAACTTCATCCGCTTCCATACCGTGGTGCCGACCGAGCAGTATATGCAGGCGGCCGACGAGCTGGGTATCCTCGTGGAGGTGGAGAGCCCCAACTATTCCTCGCTTGAGGAATGGCGTGAGATCGTAAAATTCTGCCGCCGCCACCCCTCGGTGGTGATGTACTGCTGCGGCAACGAGCTGCAAATGGAGGACGACTTCATTGAGCATCTCCATGCCTTGGCCGACCACCTGCACGAAAACACCGACTCGCTCTTCTCTCCTATGAACGCGATGCGCGGCCTCGAATACGCCTTCCAGCTGGAGCCGCATATGATGCACGAGGTGGTCGAGGAGCCGATCAAGCACAACCCCCGCCGCTTCCGCATTGTGGGCGAGTTCTCCGACGTCTATAACACCGTGGCGCAGGTGGCGGTCAGCCACCGTCAGCTCTCTCCGAATATTGAGGCCATGGAGGCCGCGCCCTACAAGATCGAGGGCTTCTTCAAGCCCCAGCTCGCGCACGAGACGGCCATTGACGGCACCTACCCCGACCTTTCGCTCCGCGACCGCTACCGCGGCACGCGCGTGGGCGCCACGGCGATGTTCTCCTCGATCGAGGAGCATCTCAGAAAATCGGGCGTGCTTCATAAGGCCCCCGTCTATTTCAGGAATTCCTGCCGCTGGCAGCAGCTGCTCCGCAAGTACAACTTTGAAATGGTGCGCTCGATCCGCGCCTTCCGCGGCTACGACTTCCTCGGCCCCATTGACACACATTGGCACACCTTTGGGTACGATGTGGGTATGATGAACGAGTTTTACGAGCTGAAGCCCGGCGAGACGGTGCAGAACGTGCGCCGCTACAACGGCCAGACCGTCATTCTTGCCGATTTCCGTACCAATTTCAACTTCACGGCGGGCAAGGAGCTCACGGTGGGGCTTGACCTCTCGCTCTTCGGTGTACCCGAGCTGAAGAATGCCGAGCTTTCGGTGCGCCTCCAGAAGGGCGACCGCCCGTACGACGTGCGCCGTGTGAACGTGGCCCCCGTGCCGGTGGGCGCGATCTCCCGCATTTACGATTATACTGTCACCCTGCCCAAGGTCACGGAGGCCACCGAGATGCGCCTCTGCGTCTCCCTGACGGCCGACGGCCTCTATGCCGAGAACGAGTGGACGATCTACGTCTATCCCGAGGTCACACCCTCGACCGAGGGCGTAACGCCGGGTGACGGCCTCTCGATCGACGAGCTTCTTGCCGCGCTCTCGCGCGGAGAGCGCGTGGTGGTGACAAACGGCGGCCCGTTTGTGAAATCGCCACTTTCGTTCCAGATCGCCAAGGCGGGCCGCTGTGCGCCCGATCTTGCCACGGTCATTTACGACCACCCCATCACCCGTAAGATCCCGAACGAGGGACTGTGCGGCTGGCAGTTCTTTGCCCTCATGACCAACGCCTCCTCGGTCGCGTTCTCGACGAATGCCGTGCCGTACGAGCCGATCATTGAGGTGGCATCCTCACACAAGAACGTCATAAAGCGCGCCGCCCTCTTTGAGTTTGCCGTCGGCGAGGGGCGCCTCTTGGTCTCGACCTTCAACCTCGGCCACGATGAGCCGGCCGTTAAGTATTACAAGAAGCTGCTCTTCGACTACGCAAGAAGTGAGGACTTCACGCCGAAGCACAAAGCAACGCCCGACGGCCTGCGCGCCCTGGCGGGTACGGGCTACACCGCCGCCGCCAAGGACACGAACATCTCCCTGAACCCGAACGACAAATCCTCTGTACGTATTAAAAAGTGAAAGGATATAACCATGGGAAAAGACGTCATCATTGCCTGCGATTTTGACAGTGCGGAAAAGACCTTTGCCTTCCTTGACCGCTTCACGGGGAGAAAGCCCTTTGTGAAGATCGGTATGGAGCTGTATTACGCCGAGGGGCCCGCGATCGTCCGTGCGATCAAGGAGCGCGGCCACAAGATCTTCCTTGACCTGAAGCTTCACGACATTCCGAACACGGTGAAAAAGGCCATGGCCGTGCTCTCGCGGCTGGATGTGGACATGACCAACCTCCACGCAGGCGGCACGCGCCCCATGATGGAGGCGGCGATCGAGGGCCTCACGCGGCCCGACGGCACGCGCCCCCTGCTCATCGCCGTCACTCAGCTGACCTCGACCGACGAGGAGACCATGCACCGCGACCTGCTCGTTGAGGGCAAAATGGAGGACGTGGTGATGCATTACGCGGCCACCGCTGCCGCGGCCGGTCTTGACGGTGTGGTCTGCTCCCCCCGCGAGGCCGAGGCCGTGCATGCAAGGTGCGGAAAGAAGTTCCTTACGGTGACGCCCGGCGTCCGCTTTGCCGACGGTGACGTTGGCGACCAGAAGCGCGTGATGACGCCCGCCGAGGCGAAGCGCATCGGCTCCGACTACATCGTGGTCGGCCGTCCGATCACCGCCGCCGAGGATCCCGTGGCCGCCTACGAGCGCTGCGTTGCCGAGTTTTGCGATTAAATGAAAAGGAAGGTTTACAAACATGAAAAGTCTTGATAAGCTGATCGCCCGCGATCTTCTCTCGATCCGTGCCGTCTTTTTCCGCCCTGAGGAGCCCTTTACCTGGGCCAGCGGCATCAAAAGCCCTGTCTATTGCGACAACCGTCTCACGCTGACGGCCCCCGCCGTCCGCACCGATGTTGAGGAAGGGCTTGCCACCCTTATCAAAGAGCATTACCCCGAGGCCGAGGTGCTGATGGGCACCTCCACGGCGGGCATCGCCCACGCCGCGATCACAGGCCACCTGCTTGGCCTCCCCATGGGCTACGTGCGCTCGGGCGCTAAGGATCACGGCCGCCAGAACCAGATCGAGGGCCGCCTGGAGCCCGGCCAGAAGGTGGTTGTCGTTGAGGACCTCATCTCGACCGGCGGCTCTGTCATTGAGGTGGTGAATGTCCTCCGTGAGGCGGGCGCCGAGGTGCTGGGCATCGTCAGTATCTTCACCTACGGCATGAAAAAGGGCCTTGCCCGTCTGGCCGAGGCGAACGTCAAGAACGTCTCGCTCACGAATTTTGACGTGATCGCCGAGGTGGCTGCCGAGGAGGGCTACATCAAGGATGAGGACATCGCACGCCTCATCGCCTTCCGCAACAACCCCGCGGACGAAAGCTGGATCGGCAAATGAAGAGCCTTATCGACATTCAGGATCTTTCGGTAGAGGAGCTGGAGGCGTTATTTGCCACCGCCGCCGACATTGCCGAAAACCCCGGAAAGTACGCAAGCGCCTGCCGCGGCAAGAAGCTGGCCACGCTGTTTTTTGAGCCGTCCACCCGCACGCGCCTCTCGTTTGAGGCGGCGATGCTGGAGCTTGGCGGCAGTGTGATCGGCTTTTCGGATGCCGACTCCTCCTCGGCCGCCAAAGGCGAGAGCGTGGGGGACACGGCGCGCGTGATCTCGGCCTACGCCGACATCATCGCCATGCGCCACCCGAAAGAGGGCGCGGCGCTGGTCGCCGCCACGCGTGCCACTGTGCCACTCATCAATGCGGGGGACGGCGGCCACGCCCACCCCACGCAGACCCTCACCGACCTCTTTACCATTCTCCGTGAGCATGGCAGGATGGAAGGTCTGACGGTCGGCTTTTGCGGCGACCTGAAATACGGCCGCACCGTCCACTCGCTCATCTCTGCGCTCTCGCGCTATGCGGGGGTGAAGATCGTTCTGATCTCGCCCGCCGAGCTGACGATCCCCGGCTACATCAAGGGCGGCGTCCTTGAGGATGCGGGCATGGCGTGGAGCGAGACCACCGACCTTGAGGCCGCGCTTCCCTCGCTGGACGTCCTCTATATGACGCGCATCCAGCGTGAGCGCTTCCCCGATCCGGACGAATACGAGCGCCTGAAGGACAGCTACGTGCTGACGCCCGAAAAGCTCGCGGCCGCCAAGCCCACGCTCTCGATCCTCCACCCCCTGCCCCGCGTCAACGAGATCAGCGTCCGCGTGGACGCCGATCCGCGCGCCAAGTATTTCTCGCAGGTGGAGAACGGAAAATACGTGCGTATGGCGCTGATCCTTTCTCTCCTTGCGACCGCCGCCGACAGAACCCCCCTCGCCCCCGAGGGTGAGGAAATGCCGACCATGGCCTGCCATAACCCCGTGTGCATCACGCGGTGTGAGCAGGAGCTTTTGCCGCGCTTCCGCGTGACCAACCAAAGGCTTGGCATCATCCGCTGCGTTTTCTGCGAAAAGCGCGCCGAGGAACGAAAGTAAATAAAAAAAGAACCGCCCACGGGCGGATCTTTTTTTATTCCTCTGTCACCTCAAAGAGATCGTTCGGCGTGCAGTCAAGAAGAAAGCAAAGCGCCTCAATGTTCTCATAGCGAATGGACTTTGTCTCGTTGTTGACCATTCGGCTGAAGTTCTGATAGCTCATACCTAACTGCTTGTAAAGCCAATACCGCGTCTTTCCTTGCTTTTGCAAAAGCTCAAGCACTCTTAATTTTACCATAAGGATTCCTCTCTTTTCGCAACACGGGGGGCGGGAGAATTCGGACACGGTTTTCGCCTGCGAGATTGCTCGCGGAGGAATTTTCGAGCAGATCAAAGCGCACCGGAGCCCACCGGACGACGGCGTGCTTGGTGTACGCCGAGGTCGTGGGCGAGGAGCAACGCAGAGATGCGCGATTTTCGCCCGCGAGGGCGCGTAGCAGAAATTTCGCAAGACGAGACGCGGCGAGAAGCACAGGCGACGGCGTACTTACGTACGTCGAGCCGAGCATCGCAGTCGCAACGAAGTATTGCGGAATTTCTGCAAGCGCTTAGAAGAGGCCGGTGATCTTGCCGTTACTATCTACGTCAATCTTCTCGGCGGCAGGGACCTTCGGCAGGCCGGGCATGGTCATGATGTCACCGGTGAGGACAACGATGAAGCCGGCACCGGCCGAGACCTTGACGCTTCTGACCGTGACGGTGAAGCCCTCGGGAGCGCCGAGCTTTGCGGGATCGTCCGAGAAGCTGTACTGCGTTTTAGCCATGCAGACGGGGATCTTATCGTAGCCAAGGGCGGTGAGTGTGGCGATCTGCTTCTTGGCGGCGGGGGTAAAGGTCACGCCGTCCGCGCGGTAGACGCGCTTTGCGACCGCCTCGATCTTCTCCTCGATGGTGGTGTCAAGCGGGTAGCTGAACGAGAAGCTGTTCTTCTCTTCGCACAGGGCCACGACCTCACGGGCCAGCGCCTCACCGCCGCGGCCGCCGTCGGCCCACACGGTGGAAAGCACCACGTTCACGCCGAGGGCGCGGCACTTTTCAATGACAAGCGCGATCTCGGCATCGGTGTCGGGGGGGAAGCGGTTGACCGCCACCACGCAGGGCAGCTTGTAGACCGTGGTGATGTTGGACACATGACGGAGAAGGTTGGGGATACCCGCCTCAAGAGCCACAAGGTTCTCGGTGCCAAGCTCGGTCTTCGGAAGGCCGCCGTGCATCTTAAGGGCGCGGACGGTGGCAACCATGACAACGGCATCGGGGTTGAGGCCGGCGGCGCGGCACTTGATGTCAAGGAACTTCTCAGCACCAAGGTCGGCGCCGAAGCCCGCCTCTGTGACCGTGTAGTCGCCAAGCTTCATGGCCATGCGCGTGGCGATGACCGAGTTGCAGCCGTGGGCGATGTTGGCAAAGGGGCCGCCGTGGACAAAGGCAGGCGTGCCCTCCAGCGTCTGGACGAGGTTCGGCTTCAGGGCGTCCTTCAGGAGCGCAGCCATAGCGCCGACGGCGCCAAGCTCACCCGCGGTGACGGGGCGCTCATCGTAGGTGTAGGCCACCACAATGCGCGAAAGGCGGGCCTTAAGGTCGTCAATATCCGAGGCAAGGCAGAACACCGCCATGATCTCGGAGGCCACGGTGATGTCAAAGCCGTCCTCACGCGGCACGCCGTTCACGCGGCCGCCGAGGCCGTCGGTCACAAAGCGGAGCTGACGGTCGTTCATATCGACACAGCGGCGCCAGGTAATGCGGCGGGGGTCGATGCCGAGGGCGTTGCCCTGGTAGATGTGGTTGTCGAGCATCGCTGCCAGCAGGTTGTTCGCGGCGCCGATCGCGTGGAAGTCTCCCGTGAAGTGGAGATTGATGTCCTCCATAGGCACGACCTGCGCGTAGCCGCCGCCCGCGGCACCGCCCTTGACACCGAACACAGGGCCAAGCGAGGGCTCACGAAGGGCGACCATGGTACGCTTGCCGATGCGCGAGAGGCCGTCGGCAAGGCCGATCGTGGTGGTGGTCTTACCCTCACCCGCGGGGGTGGGGGTAATGGCGGTGACAAGAATGAGCTTGCCGTTCTTACGGTCGCTCTCGTTAAGAAGCGCGTAATCGACCTTAGCCTTATAGCGGCCGTACTGCTCCACGTACTTCTCATCGATCGCAGCGCGCGCCGCGATCTCGGTAATGGGCTTCATGGGGGTTGCCTGGGCGATCTCAATGTCCGAAAGATAAGCCATGATTACTTCTTCCCTTCTTTTCTGTACAGTTTTGTTTACTTGAAATACTTAACGGCCGAGGCAAACATCTGCATATCGTACTTGCCGAGGACATTCTGATAGAGGCCGGCGCCGATACGCTCGGAGTGGCCCATTTTACCAAAGACGCGGCCGTCGGGAGAGGTGATGCCCTCAATGGCCATGACCGAGTTGTTGGGGTTATAGCGGATGTCGCTTGTCGGGTTTCCGTCAAGATCGACGTACTGCGTGGCGATCTGACCGTTCTTTGCCAGCTCGGCGAGGACGGCGTCACTCGCAAGGAAGCGGCCCTCACCGTGCGAGATCGGCACAGTGATGATGTCCCCGACCTCGGTGGCGGCGAGCCAGGGGGACTTGTTGGACGAGACGCGCACACGCACCAGCTTCGACTGGTGGCGGGCGATCGTGTTGAAGGTGAGCGTCGGGCAGGTGTCATCGGTATCGATGATCTTACCGTAGGGCACAAGGCCCAGCTTGATGAGAGCCTGGAAGCCGTTGCAAACGCCGCACATCAGGCCGTCACGCCGATCAAGCAGATCGCCGACCGCCTCACGGATCGCGGCGTTCTTGAAGAAGGCCATGATGAACTTGCCGGAGCCGTCCGGCTCGTCACCGCCCGAAAAGCCGCCGGGCACAAAGATCATCTGCGAGGCGCGGGCGCGCGAGGCAAAGTCCTCAACGCTCCGGGCGATCGCCTCACGGGTGAGGTTGTTGATCACAAAGATGTCGGCCTCGGCGCCCGCATCGCGCATCACCTTGGCGGTGTCATACTCGCAGTTGGTGCCGGGG
>JAZRAU010000065.1:0-14057 GCA_045634705.1 Eubacteriales bacterium
GGCGGCCGTAGCCGCCGCGGCCGCGGCGCTCGCCGTCCGAGCGACAACGCCGCCAGCCGCCGTGCCGAGATCGAGGAGGCCGTGCGCGATGCCAAGACCAAGTCGACCGCTATGCGCAGTGTGGTGATCCCCGAGAGTGAGCTGACCTTTGAGAAGCTCACGGTCGCCGAGGGCGAGAACCGTACGCTCGACTTCATCCGCACGCTGCTCTCCAACATGGGTCTTGCCGCCGAGGCCACCCTCTATTCCTCAAGTGACGGAACGCTCCGCATCTCGATCACGGGTGAGGACGCCTCCGCCCTCATCGGTCATCACGGCGACACGCTGGACGCTCTCCAGTACCTTGCGAACCTCGCGGGGGCACAGAAGAACGCGAACGGCGAGAAGAATAAGCTCCGCGTCACCATCGACATTGAGGGCTACCGCGCGAAGCGCGAGGAAACCCTGCGCGCTTTGGCCCGCCGCAAGGCCGCTCAGGCGCTGAAGAACCAGAAGAGCGTGATGCTGGAGCCGATGAGTGCCTACGAGCGCCGCATCATCCACTCCGAGATCCAGGGGATCGACGGGGTGTCCACCAACTCGATCGGCAGCGACTCCAACCGCAAGATCGTCATTTACCTCACCGACAAGAAGGAGACCGCCAAGGCCGCCGAGGAGCTTGACCTTGAGGTGGAGATCACCGAGGAGCTGCCCACCGCCGACACTGTGTCCGACGATGAATGAGCTTGTCTCCACGATAGCCGCTATTTCAACCCCGCCCGGTAAGGGCGGGGTTGCCCTTATCCGCGTGTCGGGGCCAGAGGCCTTTGCCATCACCTCACGCGTGTTCCGTCCGCGCGGTGCCAAGGCGCCGTGGGAGAAGCCACGCTATGCCGTTTACGGTGATTTCCTTGCCGACGGGGCGGTGATCGACGACGGGCTGGTGACGGCCTTCCCTGCCCCCGCCTCCTACACGGGTGAGGACACGGTGGAGCTTTCCTGCCACGGTGGCGTTCTTCTGACACGCACGCTTCTTGAGGCCCTGTTTGTGGCCGGGGCCGTGCCCGCGGGCGCCGGTGAGTTTACCCGCCGCGCCTTTCTTTCGGGGCGGCTGGGACTGACCGAGGCCGAGGCGATCGCTACCCTGCTTGACGCAAGGAGCGAGGCGCAGGTGCGCCTTTCCGCCGCGCGCGGCATTCTTTCCTCGCATCTTGACGAATGCTACCGCGAGCTTCTGACCCTGACAAGCTCCGCGGAGGCGGTCATCGACTTCCCCGAGGAGGACTTAGCTGAGCTTTCCGATGAGGAGCTTGCCACGCGTCTTGCGGCCCTTACCGAGAGGATCCGCAGCCTTACCGACAGCTACCGCACGGGGCGGTCGGTGGCCGAGGGCGTGCGTGCCGTAATCGTTGGGCGGCCGAACGTTGGCAAGAGCAGCCTTTACAACCTGCTTGTGGGCGAGGATGCGGCGATCGTCAGCGATACGCCCGGAACCACGCGCGACGTTCTTGAGCGCACCGTGCCCCTCGGGAGCGTTCTCCTGCGCCTTTTTGACACCGCAGGCCTGCGCCGCTCCGAGGATCCCATTGAGATGCTGGGCGTTGACCGCGCAAGGCGCGCCCTCTCGGAGGCCGAGCTTGTGTTGGCGGTGTTCGATGCCGCAGCTCCCCTCACCGACGAGGACCGCGCCCTCCTCACTTCTCTACCGAGCGAGGCAACGGCGGTAGCGATCCTCAACAAATCCGACCTTCCCGCCCGCATTGAGCGAGAGGAGATCGAGGCGCATGTTGCACACGTTCTTGAAATGTCCGCCACGCACGATACGACCGAGGCGCTCTCCCAGCTTGTCGGTCGCCTTTTCACCGACGGCGCCCTCTCGATCGGCGAGGACGCGATCGTTGCCTCGGCGCGGCAGTACGCCGCCCTCAAAGCAACGCACCAGTGCCTTGTGGCAGCGGGAGAAGCCCTCGCGGCGGCAATGCCCGCCGATATGTACCTGAAAGACCTTGAAGCGGCGCTCTGTGCCCTCGGTGAGGTGGACGGACGCACCGTAAACGAGGAGATCGTTCGAGAGATCTTCAGCCACTTCTGCGTGGGAAAATAAAACACGGAGGACGTATCCTCCGTGCTATATTCTGCTTTTAGCGCTTCTTCATCTTGGGGATAAACACAAGGGCCAGCACCACAGCAGCCGCGGCCGCCAGCACCGCCAGGACGATCCCCAGGACGCTGGTGCCCTCGTCGTCCGCCATAGGAGCCCCCGTGGTCACGGGTGCGGTGGTTGCAGGCGCCGAGGTGGTTGCGGGTGCGGGGGTCGTGACGGGGGCCACCGTAGTGGTGGGCGTCATGCTCGTCAAAAGACCGGTATCGGCACCGCTGGTGACAACACCGCTGCTATCGCCCACGTTGCCGCTGTCCGTAGGAACGGCAGAGGCCGCAAGGGCGGTGGCGGAAAGCAGAAGGCACACGGCAAGCAGACAAATTAAAATGTGTTTTTTCATGGTATTCTTCCTCCAACAGCCAAAGCTGTGCCCTTAGTATGGACGGGGCTAAGCATTTTTATCAAGGAGCCGCCTGACAGTATATGGAAAGCAAACGATTTTCAAAAAATGACGCGGGCTTTACCTGCACGCATTGCGGAAAAGCTGTAGAGCCCCTCGGCTATACCTCGCGCAATCATTGTCCCTTTTGCCTCTACTCGCTCCACGTGGACAACCTGCCGGGCGACCGCCGGAACCCCTGCGGCGGACCGATGCGTCCCATATATGCCGAGCCGGATGCGCGGCGCGGGTACATCATCACGCACGAATGTGAAAAATGCCACGCGCGTGTCCGCAACCGCGCGACGAAAAGTCCCGGTGGCCCGCAGGAGGACGATCTTTCCCTCCTGATCGCGCTGACCGCCGCCCGCGAATAAGAATAAACTCCCCCGCAGTTACCGATACTATTCGGAAAAAGGGGGAGTTTTTTATGTACGCGATCCTTTTCCGCACGCTGCTTTTGTATATCCTTATCACGGTGGTGATCCGCGCCATGGGCAAGAGGCAGGTGGGAGAGCTGGAGATGAGCGAGCTTGTGACAACGCTGCTCCTTTCCCAGATCGCCTCCCTGCCGATCGAGGATCCCGAGATCCCTCTGCCCTACGCGGTGCTTCCCGTTTTGCTGATCGTGGCGATTGAGATCGTCATTACCTTTGCCAAGGGGCGCGTGAATTTTTTGAAGCGCATTTTTGAGTCGAAGCCCTCCATCCTCATCAATCGCGGCGTGATCGACCAGGGGGAGCTTTTACGTATGCGCCTCACGATCGGAGAGCTTCTCAGCGAGATCCGCCAGCAGGGCTACCGCGATCCTGCCGATATTTATTACGCGATCCTTGAGGAAAACGGGAAATTCTCCCTGATCCCGAAGGCCGAGAGCGAGCCGCCCTCCCGCAAGGAAAGCGGGGTGAGGGTAAAAGAGCCCGGGTGTGCGCTCCCCCTCATCTCGGACGGGGTAATTGACGGCGACAATTTGCGACTTATGAAGCGAGATGAGGGGTGGCTGTTGGCCGTTTGCCGCGAGCGAGGCGTTGCGCCCGATGGGGTGTTCCTCCTGACGCTGGACGATGCGGGCAGCGTTACGCTGATAAAAAAGGAGGAAGAAAAATGAAGGCATTTATCGGAGCTGTGACGGTGCTTGCCCTGCTTATCGGCGGAGTGATCCTGTCCTCGGCGGCAGGGCTCAGGCAGGTGGGGGAGTACCTGGATGCTCTGCCTGCGGAGGATGCGCCTCTTTCGGAGGCGGCCGAGGCTCTTGCAGGTCTTTACGAGGATATCCTTGACGACCTGCTCCTCATCAACGGCGTGTTTCCGCACGCCGCGGCGGATGCCCTCTTGACCGCAGTCAAACGCACCGAGGCGGCGGCAAGAGCCGACACACGGGAGGAATACGCCATTCAGAGAGCCGAGCTTACCTGCCTGCTTCTCGATATGCAGCGCGATCTTACACCGTACCTCACGGATATTGTGTAGGACTTGCTTTTTCTCTCGGTTTGTGGTATGATGTTCCTTGAATATAGTAAAGGAGCGTCCTATGATCACTCTTTTAGCCCGTCTTTTCATCAAGGACCGCGAGCATACCGAGAGCGCCGCCGTGCGTGGGGCCTACGGCACGCTGTGCGGCATCCTTGGCATTGTGTTGAACCTTTTGCTGTTTGCGGCCAAGCTTCTCGTTGGGCTTCTCACGGGGGCCATTTCCATTACCGCCGACGCGCTGAACAACCTCACCGATGCCGGATCCTCCGTGGTCTCCCTGATCGGCTTCCGTCTTTCGGGGCAAAAGCCCGACAAGCATCATCCCTTTGGGCACGGACGGATCGAATATCTCTCGGGGCTTATCATCTCGATGCTTATCCTCCTTGTGGGCTTTGAGCTGGCCAAGTCCTCAGTGGAGAAGATCCTCACCCCCATGCCCGTGGTCTTTTATCTCTCGGCGGCGCTGATCCTTGCGGCCTCGGTAGCGGTCAAGGGGTATATGGCGTTTTACAACCTGCGCCTTGGGAAGAAGCTTTCCGCCCCCGCGATGCGCGCCACGGGCTTTGACAGCCTTTCTGACGCGGTGGCCACGGCAACCGTCCTCCTTTGCCTCTGCCTTTCCCCCGTGACCGACTGGCCTCTCGATGCCTATTGCGGTCTCCTTGTGTCGCTTTTCATTCTCTTTTCCGGCCTGCGGTCGGCTAAGGAGACGGTCTCCCCCCTCTTGGGCGAGCCGCCCAGCCCTGAGCTGATTGAGCGGATCCTGCACATTGTCTATTCCCACGGCGAGGTGGAGGGGATCCACGATCTCATCGTGCACGATTACGGCCCCGGACGCAGCATGATCTCTCTCCACGCCGAGGTGCGTGCCGATGCCGACCTTATGGAAACGCACGATATGATCGACAATATTGAAAGAGAGCTGTCGCGCCAGCTGTCCTGCGACGCCGTCATCCATATGGACCCCATCGTCACCGACGACGAGGAGGTGCTGGCCGTCAAGAAAGCTCTCTTTGCTCGCCTGTCCACGCTGGATGAGCGGCTTTCAATGCACGACTTCCGCATGGTGAAGGGACCAACACACACCAACCTCATCTTTGACGTGGTTCTGCCCTACGATATGACCGAAAGCGAGGAGGCTCTACGCCAGAGGATTGAGGCGCTGGCCAAGGACATTGACCCCACCTTCTTTACGGTGGTTAGCTTTGATAAGGCGTATACCTATTGATGTCTATACATAAAAAAACACCCCCGCGGGGGTGTTTTTTTATTCGGCAAGAAGATACTCGCAAAGCTCGGACGGCGTTTTGAAAACGCAGTCGGCGCCCGCAGCACGAAGATCGGCTTCGGTGCGGAAGCCCCAGCCGACCGAGAGGACGGGAAGCCCCGCGTTCCTCGCCGTTTGGATATCGACCTCGGAGTCGCCGATGAACACGGCGCCCTCGGCGGTGACGCCAAGGCCATCCAGGGCGGCAAAGACGGCATCGGGGGCGGGCTTTCTTGCGACGGTGGCACTCTCGCCGACCGCCACACGGAGCGTGTCCGGGAAGAACCTGGCGGCCAGCTCCTTGACGGCGGCATCAAACTTATTGGAAACAATGCCCATGGGCACGCCCGTAGCCGAGAGGGTATTCAGCATATCCAAAATGCCCGCATAAGGCGCGGTGGCATCGATCTTATGCGCCTCGTAATAGCTGCGAAAATCGGCAAGCACCGCCGAAAACTCGGGGTTGTCGGTGCCGTTTGGCAGGGCGCGGGCAACAAGCAGCTCAATGCCGTTTCCCACCATGCGGGTAATGGCCGCCTCGGTATGCGTGGGGTAGCCGCGCTTCCCGAGCGCGAAGTTGACGGCGTTCGCAAGATCGGTGATCGTGTTGAGCAGGGTGCCGTCAAGATCAAAGATCAGGGTCTTGTATTTCATTTCACATCTCCTCGGTGAAGGGGTTGCCGTCGGCATCGGTGAGCGAGAGACGTACGATGCGGCAGCTTTCCTTTGTGGGATCGGTAGAGAGGACGCCCGCGTCACGACGCAGGACGTTCACCAGGTATTCGGGGTTCAGGAAGGCCGAATTCTCGGAGGTGAGGGTGACATAGAGGCATACGGCACCGTCACGGCATTCGCCGCGAACATCGAGGATGCTGCCCGAGATGTCAGTATCGCGGTCGCCCGCCTTGGAGCGCTTGAAAACGATAAGGGGGCGGCTGCGAAGGATCTCGGCGCAGCGGTTGGCCAACGCCTCATCGGCACCCGCAGTCACAAGGGTAATTTCAAAAACAGAGCGCGCAATGGCGGTGAATTTGAGGGCGGGATACCCCGCGGCCGTGATGCGGAGCCCTGCAGGGAGGGTCGCATTGAGGGCGGCCATGGCCTCGGACGGCGGAAAATCCTCCGAAAGGCGGACGTCAAGGTACTCGCAAACGCTCTCCTGACCGAGCGAGAGGGGAGTGGCAAAGACAAGCTTCGGGTGGGGGGAGAAGCCCTCGCTGTAATAGAGGGGGAGGTGGGCGCGGTGCAGGGCCTTGGTCATCGTGCGAAAAAGGTCAAGGTGCGAGATATAGGCCAGGGCGCCGCGCTTTTCAAAGCGGAGACGGAGGGTATGATGCACGGCCTCCGCGGGCCGCACGGGGATGATCAGGGACACCATTGGTTCTTACCTCCCAGCTTGCCGGCCCCACAGCCCGAGCAATGCTCGGCGCACGAGGGCGTGGTCTTACCAAGATAGGCGCGGTCGCGCTCACGGCGCAGGAATTCCTTGGTCACGCCGCAGTCGATCATATCCCAAGGAAGCACCTCGTCAAGGTCAAAGGCGCGGTTGGCATAAAAGGCGGGATCGATGCCCGCGCGGTCAAAGAGATCGCACCACGCCTCGTACGAAAAGCACTCGTCCCACGCATCAAAGGCGCGGTCCTCCTCAGCGGCGAGAAGAAGGACACGGGAGAGGCGGCGGTCGCCACGGGCCAGAACAGCCTCAATGCGCGAGACCTTGGCCTCGTGATAATTGTAGGTAATGCGGCGGTCGGTGACGGCGGCCTTTAAGACCTCCTGCTTTCGGGAAAGCTCGGGCAGGGTGGCCTGCGCCTCCCACTGGAAGGGGGTAAAGGGCTTGGGAATAAAGCACGCGACACTGAGGGTAACGCTGACGCCGCGGGGCGAGCGCTGTGCCTTCGGCACCTCATAGTAGCGCTCAATGACGCTCTTGCCGAGGGCGGCGATGCCGCAAAGGTCCTCATCGGTCTCAGTGGGGAGCCCCAGCATAAAGTAGAGCTTGACGTTGCTCTTCCCTGCCTCAAAGGCGATGCCCGTGGCGCGGAGAAGATCGGCCTCACAGACGTTTTTGTTGATGACGTCACGCAGGCGCTGGGTGCCGGCCTCGGGGGCGAAGGTAATGCCTCCCATACGGACGGTGGACACCTTGTCCATCAGCTCACGCGTGAAGCTGTCGACACGCAGCGATGGTAAAGAAAGGTTTACCTTTTTGTCGTTTGTCCAGGTGAGCAGACGGTCGGTCAGCTCATCGACCTGCGAATAATCGCTGATCGAGAGCGCGATGAGCGAGATCTCCTCATAGCCTGTGTTGGCAATAAGGGTCTCGGCCTGCTCACAAAGCTTATCCACCGAGCGCTCACGGACGGGGCGATAGACCATACCCGCCTGGCAGAAGCGACAGCCGCGGATGCAGCCGCGGTAGGTTTCCAGCGTGACGCGGTCGTGGACCGTCTCAATGTACGGAAGCACGGGATGAAGCGGCACGCGAGCGCTGTCAAGATCGTGAATGATGCGCTTTTTGACCTTCTCCGGCACATCGGGATAGCGCGGAGTGATCGCCTCGATTCGGCCGTCCTCAAGGTAGGTGACATCATAAAGCGAGGGCACGTAAAAGCCCTCAAGGTGCGATGCCTCGCGCAGAAATGCCGCGCGGGAGTAGGTGCCGTCCTTTTTCATACGGCGATAAAGGCGGCAAAGCTCGGGCAGGGCCTCCTCCCCCTCTCCAATCGAGAAGATGTCAAAGAAATCGGCGATTGGCTCGGGGTTATAGGCGCAGGGGCCGCCACCAAGCAGGATCGGGGCGTCCTCGCCGCGGTCGGCCGCAAGCAGGGGGATCCCCGCCAGCTTGATCATGTGCAGGGCGGTGGTGTAGCAAAGCTCATACTGGAGAGTAAAGGCCACGATGTCAAACCCAGCGACGGGATCGCCGCTTTCGAGGGCGGTGAGGGGCAGACCGTGGCGGCGCATAGCGGCGTCCATATCGCCCCAGGGGGCGTACACGCGCTCACACGCCACGCCCTCCTCGGCGTTCAGACATTCGTAGAGGATGCGCATGCCGAGATTGGACATGCCGATCTCGTAGACATCGGGAAAGCAGAAGGCCACGCGCACGTCGGTCTTTCGTTTATCCTTTTTGATCTCATAAAGCTCGCCACCCGTATAGCGGCCCGGCTTTTCTACCGAACGCAGGATCTCGGGATAGTCAAGGAAATTCATAGTCTTTATCTTTCTTTTTTGAAGTAGGCCCCCGAAATGAGCGAGACGGGGAGCAGCCAGAAGAGCGAAAGCGCCGCTCCGTAGATCGAATGGAAGCCGCCGCCAAGGAGTGCTAAGAGAAGCGCGCCGAGAACCGAGAGCGAAAGCGCGCCGATCTTCAGGTAAGCGAGAAGGCGCGTGGCCTTGCGGTAATTCTGACACAGGAAGAACGCGTGAAGAAGATCGCGCGAGCCCGCCCCCGTGACGATGCCGCTGTCAACGCGCGCCTCGGCAAAGTCATACATCTGGTCGGGGCGCTTTCCGACAGCGCGGATGCGGATGTCGTGACGGTGGAGAGTGGTGGCCAGAAGGGCATCACCGATGTTGGGGTCAAAGGTGCGGACAAGCACCTGCACGCCGTTTTTAGAGAGACGGGCGGCATCGCGCTCAAAGCGGCCGCTGATCTCATACTCAATGTAAAACTTGGCGGCCACCGTGCCGTCGATAACGGCGTACATAATGCTGATGTTACCCTCGTTTTCGGCGTAGACATCCTCGGTATCGTGGTAGGGAGCCACGGTCTCCTCAGGGAAATAGCCCCACCCGCCGACAAGGACACGGGCGCCGTCAACGGTGGCCTCAAAGCCCCCATTGGCCGTGGAGAGGAGTTTCACATCACCCGATATTCCCAGCTCCGAGGCCGAGACGCGGAACACGCCGTCAAGCGGACCGCCCAGAACCGAAAAGACGCTGGCCATATAATACAGCACCTCGTCAAGGTGGCTGTCCTCATACAGCTTGATCTTCCGCACGTGGACCTTGCGCGAGGGATACGCCTCCACATCCTCAAAGGCAATGGCCTCGGCGGCGGCGTAATCCTCGGCCGAGCTTTCTCCGAGGACGGCGGTGCCGTGAGCCTCGGCACACTCGGAAAGGCGGTGATAGGAGAGGCGACGGGCGCCGTAAAAGAGTGAAAGAGACAGCGGCACCGAAAGCCACGAGGCAAGCGAAAGGATCTCAGTCGCCTTGGCGGTGGGCGCCAGAACGGCATAAAGGAGCGTGCCAAAAAGCATGGCACCAAGGGCCGCCAAGAGGAGCGCCGTGTGCAGGCGGTAATCCTCACGCTTTTGTCTGACACGGGCAAAATA
Organism: Eubacteriales bacterium; assembly: GCA_045634705.1. GTDB lineage: Bacteria > Bacillota > Clostridia > Oscillospirales > CAG-272 > UBA1740. The sequence continues at coordinate 9,603 of JAZRAU010000065.1, forward strand.
CCCCGTGACAAAGCCAACCTTTTTGATGCGGAGCACGTTCTTAACGCGGCGGCCGAGAAGGCCGACCTCCTCCGAGGCGTAGAGCGCGGGGACGTCCTCAAGGGCCAGCTTATCGCCCGACTCGCAAAGGTGACGGAAGGTGGTCTCCTCATCGCGGATCCGCAGGCGGCGGAAGCCGAGAGAGAGCGATACGGCAAGCACTCCGGGAAGGGCCGAGAGACCCTCGGCGCTACCAAGAATCAGGTGGATAAGGAGCAGAAGGAAGGATAGGAGCAATGAAAAAAGCGTAATGGCGTCGGCGCCGTACTGCCACGCAAAGATCTCGTTGATGCCGTTTCTGAAGCTGTCGGCCACAAGGAGCGCGGCGGCCAGAAGAAGGCCCATGTCAAGAAGCACCGCCACGTGCTGGCCAATGCCGACAAGGTCGGTCAGGTACACACCGAGAAGCGAGAGATTCTCATAAAGCAGCACAAGGACAGAAAGGAACACGGAAAGCGCAAAGCGACCGGACACGGCGCGCTTTTCTACCTCGTAATTCACCGTAATGGTCTCGATCTGATTGCGCGAGATGTATTCCTCGCCTGCCTCGGCAGTCAGCTCCTCGCGGCGAAGATCGGCGATAAAGAAATCCTGAGGGCGGAGAGCTCCCAAAAGCTCCTCACTCTCGGGGGTGGGATCGGGTGCAGGCTCCTCAGCGAGGGGGGCCGACGTACCGATGTCAAAGACCTCCACGGGGGCCCCTTCGCGGCTGTGGCGCGAGACAAGGCGGATACGGAAGCGGCGGGGTGCCTTTTTAGCAGAGGCCGAGGGAAGCTCGGTCGGGGTCAGCTCCCAGATGCCGTCGGTACGGGAGAGCTTGGCCTCGGCAAGAGGCTCCTCCGAGCCTTCGGCCGGGACGGCTTCCTCAGCCGCGGCGACCGGTGCTTCTTCAGTGGGGCCGACCTCGGGGGCGGCGGCGGCAAAGATCTCAGCCGTCACCTCATCGGCGCGCGAGGTGGCGGTCGGGGCCGCAGTGCGCTGCTTTTCGGCGCGCTTCTCGGCGATGAGGGTGTCGATCATGCTATCCAGCGTAAGGGGCTCCCAGTCGGGTTCCTCATTCGCGGGGGCTTCCTCGACAACAGGGGGTTCCTCCGCTTCGGGAGCTTCTTCCACAGTGGGAGTTTCTTCCACGGCGAGAGCTTCCTCAACGGTGGGAGCTTCCTCCACAATGGGGGTTTCTTCCACAATGGGAGCTTCTTCCACGGCGGGAGCTTCCTCCACGGCGGGAGCTTCTTCCGCAGTGGGAGCTTCTTCCACGGCGGGAGCTGCTTCCACGGCGAGAGCTTCTTCCACAGTGGGGAGTTCCTCCGCAGGGATCTCCCACGGAGGTATGCCGTCATCCTCCTCGGGGGGAGCCATCTCTTTAGTGAGGGCTTGCTCTGCAGGCGCCTCGGCGGGGATCTCCTCCGTGAGGGCGGTGGCCAGGCGGCCGGCGTTCATGGCCGCCTTTTTCTCGGTTTCCTCCTCTGCCTGCTCGTAAACATCCAGCGTTTCCTTGAGGCGTGAGAGCAGATCGCGAATGTACTCGGGGGAATCCTCCCTCATCTCCTCACGGTCTTTCAGTTCATTCTCGGACAAGGTGTTCCCTCCCCTCTTACTTGATGTGACGTTGCCTTGCGATCTCACAAAGCAACACGGCCGCGGCGGCCGACACGTTCATGGAATTGACCTTCCCATAGAGTGGGATCGAGGCCACAAAATCGCATTTTTCAAGGACAAGGCGCGAGATACCGGAGCCCTCACTCCCCATGACGAGAGCACAGGCGCCACGGTAATCGAGCTTATTGTAGGTCGTGCCGTTCATATCGGCGGCATACACCCACACGCCGCGCTCACGGAGAGTGTCCAGCGTACAAGCCAGGTTGGTGACGCGCACGATCGGCAGGTGGCTGACCGCCCCGGCCGAGGCCTTGGCCACCACAGGGGTGATGCCCGCTGAGCGGCGCTTTTGCAGGATAAGGCCATGGGCGCCACAGCACTCGGCCGAGCGCAGGATCGCCCCAAGATTGTGAGGATCCTCAATGCCGTCACACACCACAAGGAAGGGGGGCTCGCCACGCTCTGCAGCCAAAGCCATGACATCGTCAAGCTCACGGTATTCCACCATGGCGGCACACGCGGCAATGCCCTGATGACGGTCGTGACCGCAGAGGGCATCCAGCTTCCGCCGATCCACCTCCAGAACAGGGATCGAACGGCGGCGTGCCTCGGCAATCAGCGCGGTGATCGACCCCTCGCGGTCGCCCGCGGCCACAAAGATCTTATCAATATCACGCCCCGAGGCCAAAAGCTCACGCACGGCGTTGCGGCCACCAACCGCGCTCACCTCACGCTCGGTATCTTTTTCAGCCCCTCTTGCGGCACTCTTTCCCCTACGGAAATCGCTCCTCACTTCCATGGCTTGTCCTTTCCTTAGTAAATATACTTATCTAAGGTACAGTATATCATATTTTTGAAGGATTGTACAGTAGGAATGACAAATTCCATGAAAAAAGGGCGTGCCGCTTCAGAACAGAAATCCTCGATCGCAAGCAGAAGGCGTATCGGCATACGTCGATATGAGCGAGCGAAGAAAGCAAGCGAAAAGGAGCTATAAGGGATACGCTGTAAGCTCCTTTTTGTTTGCGGTACACCTAAACTAAAAAAAGAAAAGAGCCCCTGTGGGGCTCTTTCTTAGCTCAATACTGCTGTCTTCTCTTCGCAAAGCACTCGCTGCAGTACACAGCCTTGCCTTCGGTCGGATTGAAGGGCACTTTCGCTTCCTGTCCGCACTCGGCACAGACCGCGGTAAACATCTCGCGGGCTCCCTTGGCGGCATTCTTTCTGGCATCACGGCATTCCTTGCATCTCTGGGGCTCGTTCTGGAAGCCCTTTTCCGCGTAGAACTCCTGCTCACCGGCCGTGAACACGAAGTCGTTGCCGCAATCCTTGCATTTCAGCGTTTTGTCCTCAAACATTTCCCTCTACCTTTCTGGATAAAAATGATTAATTTGCCCTTAGACGGATTCCAACCGACACCTTTGTAACCAACGCTCTATTTAAGCTACTGGGGCATATAAACAACATTAGATGAGCCGCGCACGCAGCTTTGCCAGCATGCGGGCAATGGCATTGGACACCGACTTCTCGCTCCGGCCGACAAGGGACGCGATCGCCCTTGGGGTATAGCCGTGAATGTACTGCAAAAAGACAGTGTTCTCGTACTCCGAGAGACACTCCTCCGCCAATTTATAGAGATCCGTGACCGTTTCCCTTTGGATCAGGCGTTCCACCGGCTCCTCACCCTTCACCGCAAGGTCATCGGGCAGGGGGGCATCGGGCAGGGCCGACTGCTTACGCAGGGTGGAGATAAGCGCATGGGAAATGCATACCCGCGCAAAAGCACCAAAGGTGGCGCCAACACCGCTCCGATAACACAGGGCCGCCCGATACAGCGCCAGCGAAGCGTCCTGCATCAGGTCATCACGATCCACGGTGGCGGCAAAGCGCTCCGTCTGAGCCAGGATCAGGGGGCGATAGACCGAAAGCAATTCGGAAAAGGCCGAGGGGTCTCCAAGACGGGTGGCCTCCACCAATTCTCCGATTTTTTCTTCCGTATAATTCATACGCACCGATCCCATAGAATATACAACATTATCTTACAACATGCCTATGGCTTTGTCAATAGTTTTGTGAGAAAAAATTTATACTTTTTTCACTTTTTTTGTCAAATCCGTAGAAAAGCGCAAAAGCAAGAAATAAAATTCCGTAAAAAGCAACAATTTTTGACCGTTTTTCAAAAAAACGGCGGTCAATCGCTCTCCTCGGAGCGGTAAGAGGAAAGAAGATACTCAAGCTCTCCCGTGGCCGCGGCCGTAATACCGCGGAGAACCTCATCCGGCTTTTCAAGAAAATGGGCGCGGACCTGCTCCGCCACCTCCCGCGAGGGAAAGCTGAGAGCGACGGTAGCAAGCTCACCGACGCCATCCTCGGTCTTAAGGGTGACGGTCGTGCGATCGCCGTCCGAGGGGGTCACGGTGGCGCTGACGCGCGCCCCACGCTTGCGGAGAGACAGCAGGCGTGTGGCGGTCTGCAGGCTCCGCTTGCGAAGTCCCGACACCAAGGTGCCCTGAAGCTCCGACGCGGCGATGATGCCCGTGGGAGAGATGAGATAGCACATCTCGCCCTCCACCTCATTTTCCACGATGTGCTCAAGCTCGCAAAGCTCGGAAAAGCACTCGGCAAAGTCAAACTCTGCCACAAAGCCGTCTGAAAGGACCAGGTCCGAGATATCCGAATAGGACAGAGGACAGCGCACGGTGTTCAAAAGAAAGAGGATAAAGATCTTAACGTCGGTCTTATGACGTAAAACGCCCTTTCCCATAGATAGGTCTCCTTCCAAGCGAGAACGGTCCACCCCCCGGGGGGGGGGGGGGG
>JAZRAU010000066.1:0-2848 GCA_045634705.1 Eubacteriales bacterium
TCTCGTTCCTCTGTTTGTGGAGACCTTTTACAAGCGCATTATGGCCGCCGCCGAAAAATCGGGCCAGCTTAAAAAGCTCCAAAGCGGCATCAAAATTTCCAACGCCCTCCGTCACGTGGGGATCGACCTCCGCAAAAAGCTGTTCCAAAAGTCGGTGCTTGACAAGTTTGGCGGCGAGCTTCAGATGATCATTTGCGGCGGTGCGGCGCTCAATCAGGCGATCATCGATTTCTTTGAGGGCATCGGCGTTGTGATCCTGAACGGCTACGGCATCACCGAGTGCGCCCCCCTCATCTCCTGCAACCGCAACGAGTGCCGCAAGTCGGGCTCGGTGGGGCTTCCCATTGTGGGCGGCGAGATCAAGATCGACAACCCGAACGAAAAAGGCGAGGGCGAGATCTGCTACCGCGGCCCCAACGTGATGCTCGGTTACTTTGAGAACGAGGAGGCCACGGCCGCCGTCATTGACAAGGAGGGCTTCTTCCACACGGGCGACATCGGCTACACGAGGACGGTGGACGGTGACGTGTGGCTCTACATCACGGGGCGCCTGAAGAACCTCATCATTCTCTCGAACGGCAAAAACGTCTACCCCGAGGAGCTGGAGTGTGACATTCAGGGCATCTTCGGCGTTGGCGAGGTGGTGGTGTACCAGGGCGTGTCCAAAAAGAGCCCCGACACCGAGCTGATCGTGGCCGAGATCTTCCCCGATACCGAGGCCCTCGCCGGCCGCGGCATCACCGACCTTGATACCTACTTCAACGAGGAGATCAAGAAAATCAACGCGAAGAACGCCCCCTACAAGGCCATTGGCCGCGTGAAGCTCCGCGCCGAGGAATTCCCGAAGAACACCTCGCGCAAGATCACTCGCTTTAAGATCGACAAGACCGTGGACTGATAACAGAAAAACCCCCTCGGCGATACCGAGGGGGTTTTTCAGTCCATATGGTGTATAGTTTTCTTGTCATCGGTTGCGGGATTGTCGATGACCTCGCCATTCTCACGGAAGCGGGAGCCGTGGCAGGGGCAATCCCATGTGTGCTCCTCGGGGTTGTATTTGAGGGCACAGCCAAGGTGGGGGCACCGCGGCACGGTGGGGGTAAGAAGCCCGAGGGCCGACTCCCACACGTTGACGGCAAGCCGGGGGCGCAGCATTGTGCGCGAGGGGGAAAAGACCTCGGCGTAGGGGGTGGGATCTCCTTTGACGAGGTCCGCAAGGAGGGTGGCCGCGACCATCGAGTTCGTCATGCCCCATTTATTAAAGCCGGTGGCTACATAGACGTTGGGCGTTCCGCGGGCGTAGCGCCCGATATAGGGGACGCCATCAAGCGTCATGCAGTCCTGCGTGGCCCAGCGCCCGACGACCACGGCCGCCGGGTAATGCGCCTCGGCAAATTCCTCAAGCTCCTGCCAGCCGCCGCCCGACTTTCCCGTGCGGTGGCCACCGCCGCCGAGAAGCAACAGGTCGCCGTAACTACGGAAGGAGAGGCCGCGGTCGGCCGCGTCCACGTACATTCCACGGACGGGCGGTGCGCCCCGCAGGGCGAGGACGTAGGAACGGTGCTGGTAGAGCTTTAAGGGGTAAAGGCCGTGCTTATTGAATATCGGAAAATGCGTGGCCACGATCAGCTTTTTGTAGGCGATCTCGCCGCGGTTGGTCTTTACCCTATGGGGCAAGAATTCTCTGACCTTGGTATGCTCAAGGATCGGCAGGCCCTTCGCAATGCCGTAGAGGAATTTCAAGGGGTGAAGCTGCGCTCCGTCCGGAAGGCGCATGGCCGCCGCGACACGGAAGGGCAGCTCGGCGGTCTCCGATGGCTCGGCCACGGCACCGAGGCGGCGGAGGGCGGCGATCTCCCTCTCGACCGACCGACGGTCGCGCATCGTATAGACGTAGGAATCCCGCGGCTCATAATCGCAGTCAAGCTCCGCACAAAGGCGGGCGTATTCCTTTTCCGCCTCCCTCTCCGCCGTCAGATAGCGCCGCGCCCTGTCGGCGCCGAAGCGGCGGATCAGCTTATCGTAGATGAGCCCGTGCGCGAGGGTGATCTTGGCCGTGGTGTTCGCCGTGATCCCGCCGCCGATCTCGGTGGCCTCAACGAGGAGGCAATTGACGCCCGCGCTTTGCAGCTTATGGGCGCACAGCACCCCCGCGATCCCACCGCCGATGATGAGGACGTCGGTGCTTCGGTCCCCCTCCTGTCGGGGGAACTCCACCCGCCGCACCCCGCTTTTCCATACCGATACCGATTCCATACCGCCACCTCTCTTTCGTTAGCCAAAATGGGCTTGAAGCCATAAGCCCATTTTGGCTAACGTTAGTCTTTGCGGACGTGGGGCGGGTTATGCAAAAAAAGACCGCCCCCGTGGGGGCGGTCTTTTTTGCAGTTACTTACCGCAGGGCTTGTCAAAGGAGGGGTTGCAGGCGTAGAAGTTCTTGCTGTCGAGGCGGTCCTGGGTCGAGTGGAGGGCCTCGGCAAAGCGCTGGTAGTGAACGATCTCGCGCTCGCGAAGGAATTTCAGGGGATCGCGCACGTCGGGATCGTCGATCATGCGGAGGAGGTTGTCGTAGGTTACGCGGGCCTTTTGCTCGGCGGCGAGGTCCTCGTTGAGATCGGCGATGACGTCCCCCTTGACACCGATATACTTGGCATCAAACGGCACGCCCGAGGCCGCCTGGGGGTAGACGCCCGTGGTGTGGTCGGTGAAATAGGCGTCAAAGCCGGCGGTGCGAATATCGTCCTCCGAGAGGTTGCGCGTCAGCTGATGGATGATCGCCGAGATCATTTCCAGGTGCGCCAGCTCTTCGGTTCCGACATCCGTTAAAGTGCCGATAACGTCGCGGTAG
>JAZRAU010000067.1:0-6288 GCA_045634705.1 Eubacteriales bacterium
AAAGAGCAGGTTCTTTTGCAGGACCATGCCCACCCCGTCACGCAGATGCTCGGGGCGGTAATCGCGCACGTCAATGCCGTCCACAAGGACGCACCCCTCGTCGGCATCGTAGAGGCGGGGAATGAGAGAGACGAGCGTGGTCTTGCCGCAGCCCGTACCGCCGATGATGCCCACGGTCTCTCCCGCCGCAATGCGAAGGTCGATCGAGGACAGGACGCGCTCGGGGCTCTGCTTGTAGTAGCGGAAGGACACGCCGCGGAATTCGACCTCACCACGCCTGACGCGTGCCTCCTTGGCTCCGGCCCCCTCGGCGGTGATGCTCGGCGCGGTGTCCAGCACCTCACGGATGCGGCGGCCCGAGGCCAGCGCGCGGGAGCTGTTCATGAAGAGCATCGTCAGCATCATGAGCGAGATCAGGATCTGGTTGATGTAGGTGATAAAGGTCGTCAGTGTCTCGGCCGAGAGTCCCGTCCCCGCGATCACCTGCCTCCCGCCGATCGACACCACGGCTAAGATCGTTGCGTACATGATCATCATCATCAGGGGCTGGGTGAGGAGCATCACGTTCATGGCGCGCAGGTGGTGCGCCTTCAGCGTATCGTTGGCCTCGGCAAACTTCCCCCTCTCGTGCTCCTCGCGCACAAAGGACTTGACGACGCGCACGTTGGTCAGGTTCTCCTGCACCGTGGAGTTGAGGTGGTCGATGCGGCCCTGCATCCGCGTAAAGCGGGGAAAGCCCACGCGGATCACAAGGAACTGCACCAGCACAAGCAGAGGCACCGAAACGAGCAGGATCGCCGCCAGATCGGGGCGCAGGGCCACCGCCATGATGAGCGCACCGATGAGCATGATCGGTGAGCGCATGCACATACGCAGGAGCATATTGACAAAGTGCTGCATCTGTGTCACGTCGTTGGTCAGGCGCGTCACAAGGGAGCCCGTTGAGAAGCGGTCGATCTCGGTGAAGGAGAAGTCCTGCACGCGGCGGTAGATGTCCGAGCGCAGGTCGGCGGCGAAATTGACCGAGGCCTTGGCGCCGAAGTAGGCGCCGCCCACACCGCCAAGCAGCATCAGGGCCGCCGCCCCTACCATAAGGAGAGCGATGCCGACGATGTAAAGAACGTCGCCGTTTGTCGTGGTGCCGGGCGCTTCGCCAAGGCGCTTAATGGCGGCGTAAATGTTTTGCAGAAGGAGGGGCATCACCACCTCGCCCACCGATTCCACGATCATGCAAAGCGGGCCGAGGATAAAGGCGAGCCGATAGGGGGCGGCATACTTCAACCAGCGCTTCACGGCTCCACCTCCCCCACAAGGGCCGCCCGCATGCGCGACAAAAGGTCGGAAAAGAGGGCAAGGTCCTCCTCGGAAAAGCGCGAGAACATGAGAAGGTCCACCTCGGTGAAGGCCGAGCGCCCCGCCTTTAGCACCTCGGCGCCGCGCGGGGTGATCTCGATCGTCTTACAGCGGCCGTCGTCGGCATCGGCCGTGCGGCGGAGATAGCCGTGGCGCTCCAGCTTCCGGAGCGTTACGGCCACTGCCGCGGGGCTGATGTCCAGCTCCTCGCCGAGCCGCTTCTGGGATATGCGCCCCGCGGCTCTTTGAATGTGCATCAGCATGCGATGCTGGGAACGGTGGATCCCGAGGTCGGCCAGCGCGCGATCAATGGCCGCGCGGTGCAGGCGGTCGGTGTGCAAAAAGCCGTGGATTGTTCGTTGCACGGCCTCGGCACGGGCGTCCGCCCCTCGGAAAGAAGAGAGGGAAGTGTCCATAGAGTCTCCTTTGATCGTTAACAAGTTAAAGATTAACACGTTAACTATTATATCGCCAAGAGAAGGCTCCGTCAACCCCTTTTTGAAAAAAGGGGCGGCGTCTTTCGGCATGATCGCAAACAAAAAAGAGAGGGCATTTCGGATTTTCCGATTTGTCCTCTCTTCTGTTTGCCTAAGGGCGAGGGCTTATTATTCGCGCTCGCTGTCGTGCTTCTCGGCGTAATCGAGGATCGCGGCGCCGATGACGAGAAGCAGCACCGAAATGCCGAAGCTGTCTACCCAAAAGGCAAAATGTGTCGTAAGCCAAAGCGCGTTATAGCCAAAAACGGTGGCCCCTGCCGTCAGCGCGACAAGAAAGCCGAGCGCCGCGTACAGCGGCACAAGACCGAGGAGCAAAAGGCGCAGGGCGCGCGGAGAAAAGGCGGCGTAATACGAGGATAAAAAGGCGATCGGCTTCATGTCGGCCCCTCCTTATATGTATTTTGGTATTTCATCCGCTGTTGCGTTCGGTTTGATTATAGCGTTTTCTCCCTTATAGTTCAAGGACAAATCCTTTCCTCTTTTTCCACGCAAAAGAAAAAACACCGCAAAAAACGGTATATTTTACCGACAATACCGTCATTTTTCTGTATATTTAAGCATGCTCGGCAAAAAACGACAGGAACGAGGAAGAAATTTCCATTTCTCGTTGTGGGGGCACGCCGGGCAAACGGGCGTGCCTGCACGCGTTACGGTACAATGGCAGCATCAACCGTTAAGGAGACGCTTATGTCGCAACCAACGCCGCTACCCCTGTCCGCTGTGTGCCGCACGGAGACCCTGTGTCCTTCCGAGGGGCTCACGCTCACCTATCGCCTGACGCTTGGCGGCGGCTGCCGCTCGGTTGAGGTGAGGGCCGAGGACGGGCACGGCATACGGCGCGATGCCGTCGGCGGTTTTCCCTCAGATGGGGCGGCCGAGCGATTTTTTCTCCTTGTGCTGCGCGGGGCGGTCACGCCCTACACGCTGGTTGAGATCTACGACGGGTTTATGGAGAAAGACCTCACCTGACCCCTTCACGGGCCAAGAGAGCTTGCGCTGTGTCCTTTGGGGCGCAGCGCCCTTTTGGCAGGTTTTTCGGGAAAAGGCTTCCTCTCGAGTCAAAACCTCGAAAAAACCCCTGATATTCACATATTGTTCACATTAATATGTTATACTAATACGGTCAAGAGGTTTGCATAATTATATTTATTTATAAAATAAGCCCGCGCGCGGACCTGCGCGCCCTCGCTCCCCTTGTGCGTGCGGCATGGGAGCGCGTTTTGATATAAAGGTGGGAGCTTCTCCGCGAGGGGGGCGCCCGCGCTACGGAAAGGAGACGGCCCGGCCGTTCGGAAACTATGAAGAGCAAGGATATGACAAGCGAAGCTAAGGCGGTGCGAAACGCAAAGGAGCCCGTCATCGTTATCGAGCATCTTGTGAAGCGCTACGGTCCGCTGACGGCACTGGATGACGTGAGCATCGAGGTGGGCCGCGGCGAGATCGTCGGTCTTCTCGGGCCGAACGGCGCGGGAAAAAGCACCGCGATGAACATCCTCACGGGCTATCTCTCGGCGAGCGGCGGGCGTGTGCTTGTTGACGGGGTGGACGTGCTTCTTTCCCCCATGGAGGCCAAGCGCAAGATCGGCTACCTGCCCGAGCAGCCGCCCGTCTACCCTGACATGACGGTGGACGAGTACCTTTCCTTTGTCTATCAGCTTAAGGGCTGCACGCTTCCGAAGGAGCAGCATCTTGACGATATTGCCAAGGCCGTCCGCATCACCGAGGTGCGCGGCCGTCTCATCCGCAACCTTTCCAAGGGCTACCGCCAGCGCGTGGGCATTGCCCAGGCCCTTATCGGGGACCCGCCCCTTCTGATCTTTGACGAGCCGACGGTCGGTCTTGACCCCAAGCAGATCATTGAGGTCCGCAACCTGCTCCGCACCCTCGGCCGCCGCCATACCGTCATTCTTTCCACGCATATCCTCTCCGAGGTGCAGGCGGTGTGTGAGCGCATCGTGGTCATTGACCGCGGCCGTGTGGTTGCCAATGAGCGCACCGAGGACCTTGGCCGCACGGTCTCCGAGCACACGGCGTACCGTTACCGCATCCTCGGCCCCGAGAGAGAGATCGTGTCCGAGCTGCGCTCCCGTGCGGGTGTTGCCCGTGCCGAGCTGCTGCCCGAGCGCGAGGGAGACGCCGTCACCGTGCTCATTGAGTGTGAGCGCGGGGTGGACGCGCGCCGCGCCGTTTTCAGTCTTTGCTCCTCAAAGAACTGGCCGATCCTCGGGCTTTCCCCCGTCGGTGCCGACCTTGAGGATATCTTCCTGCGCCTTGTCTCGCAGGAGAAGTAAGGAGGACCCCTATGCTGGCAATCTATAAGCGCGAGCTTTCCGCTTACTTTACTACGCCCATCGGCTACGTGTTCTGTGCGATCTTTCTGGCGCTTTCGGGCGCGGTGTTTTCCTACACCACCCTCTTTTCGATGACAGCGGACGTGACCTCGTACTTCACGATCATGCTTCTTTTGCTCGTCATTCTTATCCCGCTTCTCACCATGAAGCTTTTCAGCGAGGAGAGAAAGCAGCGTACCGAGCAGCTCCTGCTCACGGCGCCCGTCTCGCTTTACGCCATGGTCGGCGGTAAGTTCCTCGCCGCCTACACCCTTTTTGCGGGCTGCACGCTCCTTTCCTTTACAAGCTTCTTTCTTCTTTACCTGTACGCCCACGTTAAAACGGCGGTGCTGTTCGGCAATCTTGTGGCCATTCTGCTCCTCGGTATGACCTTCATCGCGATCGGCATCTTTGTCTCGGCCCTGACCGAGAACCAGCTGGCCGCGGCGATCGGCACGGTGGCGATCCTTCTTCTGCTGGTGCTCATCAGCTTTGTGAACTCGGTGATCTCGGTGTACTGGATCCGCTTTGTGCTGTCCAGCATCTCGGTCTTTGCCCGCTTTCAAAACTTCACGCAGGGCGTTTTCGATATCGCCGCCCTTTTCTACTATCTCTCGGTCTCGGCCGTCTTTCTCTACCTCACCGTCCGCGTCTTTGAAAAGCGTCGCTGGGGGTAAGCTATGGACCTGAAACAGCTTGCGGGCAGTCGCCGCTTTCTGGGAAGATCGACGTTTGTTGCTCTCCTTGCGGTGGTCGTGCTTGTCAATGTCATCATCAATGCGCTTGTGACGCGCTTTTCCTGGTACCTTTATACCGAGGAGCGCTATGAGCATACGATCGGGAGGGCCTCGGAGACGGTGTTTGAGGGCGTCGGAGACGACGAGCACGTGCGCGTCATCTTCTGCACGGCGGAGGATGCTCTCCGTGCCGACACCATGCGCTCGCTGGTGCTTGGCACCTTCACCCAGCTCGCGGAGCGCCACGCCTTTCTCTCTCTCGAATTCGTCAACATCTACCTCAATCCCTCGGCCGTGCGCGAGTATACCAAGCGCGAGACCGCCTCGGGCGAGACCGTGACCTACAACCTGAGCGAGGACAGCGTGATCCTTGTCTCGGACAAGGGCTTCCGCGTGGAGAGCCTGCAATCCTTCTTCGTCCTTGACGGGGAGGGCATCATCACGGCGTACAACGGCGAGGAGATCGCCCTGGCCGCGATCTCGTGGGTGCTTTCCGACCGCCACCCCCTTGTGGGCTTTACCCACCGGCATGGCGAGAACTTCTCGGACCTTTCTGCCTTTGCGATCCTGCTTACAGCCGCGGGCTACGATATGACGCTCCTTGACCTTACCGAGGACGTGCCCGAGGAGGTCGAGCTTATTGTCATTGCCAATCCGCGCTGGGACCTTGACCGCGGTGCGGGCGTCATTGCCGAGCTTGACCGCCTTTCGGCCTTCCTTGACGGAGGCGGCGACCTCTTTGTCTCGCTCGATCCGTACGCCAAGACCGACCTTGTGGGCCTGCGCTCCTTCCTTGAGGCCCGTGGCCTTGTGGCCTCGCAGGACATCATTCACGATGCCGAAAGCTCAGTGACCTATGACGGCTACACGCTCGGCGCGTACGCCGCGCCCTCGGCCCTCGGCGCCGCCGTCTGGGACCGCCTCGGTGCTGCGGCGACCGACTTTGCCATTGTAAGCGATGCCTCGGTCATCACCTGCACATCGGCAAACGGCTGGACGGCCACGCCGATCCTTGCCACCTCCCCGACCTCAAGGACCTATAAGAACGGCATCCTCACGGACGAGGGTGGGAGCTATCCCGTGTATGCCGTCTCCTCGCGCACCGAGGGGGGCGTCAGCTCGTCGGGATTCTTAACGTCCAGCGTCTATCTTCTCGCCAATGACGTTCTGAATTCCTCGGTCTATGAAAACCGCGGTGCGATCCTTGCCTCGTTTGAGGACGTTATGGGTAAGCCGATGCCCGTCGGCTGTACGCTTCTGCCCGTGGGCAATGAGCGCCTTGAGGGCCTCACCATGGGAACGGCGCGGCTTCTCGCCGCCCTCCTTTCGGTGGCTGTGCCGCTGGCTGTTGCCGCCGCAGGGGTTTTTGTT
>JAZRAU010000068.1:0-5284 GCA_045634705.1 Eubacteriales bacterium
GTGGTTTCGGAGAATACCAACGGCATCATCACCGTCAATGGCCACAGCTACGAAGACCCTGCCCGTCAGACCCGAAATACCAACTTTGCCTTGCTGGTGGCGAAGCATTTCTCGGAACCCTTCAAGGATTCCAACGGCTACGGAGAATCCATTGCCCGTCTGAGCAATATGCTGGGCGGCGGCGTCATTGTCCAGCGCTTCGGCGATCTCATCCGCGGCCGCCGTTCAACGCCCCAGCGCATTGAGGAGGCGTTCATCACCCCCACCATGACGGCCACCCCCGGCGACCTCAGCCTTGTGCTTCCCAAGCGCCTGCTTGACGGCATCATCGAGATGATTTACGCCCTCGATAAGATCGCCCCCGGCACCGCCAACGACGACACGCTCCTTTACGGCGTGGAGGTCAAGTTCTACAACATGGAGGTTGAGGTGAGCGCCGACCTTGAGTCGCGTCACAGGGGCCTCTACGTCATCGGTGACGGCAGTGGCATTACCCACTCGCTCTCCCACGCCTCGGCCAGCGGCGTCCACGTTGCCCGTTGCATCGCCGAGAAATAAAAATCGAAAAAGAGCGAAATTCCCCTTGACATTTTTCCCGACACGCTGTATACTTGTTACTGTTAAACTGAATAAAGCTAAATGAAATCAGCAGGAGATAAGGCCGCGGCCTTTCCAAAGGGGTTATACTCTCGGGTGTCGAATGACGGAGACTGCTGACGGATAGCAATCTGGAGAAGTCCGCTCTGCGCGGATGCCGAAGGGGCAAGGGGTAACACCACAATCTCTCAGGCAAAAGGACAGATCAAAAGTTGTAGGGAAATTCCCTCTGTACCGTCTTTTCTTGTTCACCGCTATCCCATGGATAGCGGTGAATTTTGTTTTGTTCGGTTGACAGAATTTTTATGGGAGGTTCATTGGATAATGGACAAGCTTTTAGCGGCGGTGGAGGCCGTCAACGGTAAGATCAACGGTGTTGTGTGGGGGGCCTTTGGCCTGCTTCTCCTCGTTGGTACCGGCATCATCGTGACCGCACTCACGCGGTTTTTCCAGGTCACGCACATCGGGCTGTGGTTCCGTCACACCCTCGGCAGTCTCTTTCATCGGGACGTCATAGGGCACAGCAAGGAAAAGGGCTCGATCTCGCCCTTCCAGGCCCTCTGCACGGCGCTGGCCGCCACGGTCGGCACGGGGAACATTGCGGGCGTTGCCGCCGCCATCGCCATCGGTGGCGCGGGTGCCGTGTTCTGGATGTGGGTCGCCGCCTTCTTCGGTATGATGACCAACTACGCGGAAAACGTCCTCGGCATCTATTACCGCCGTAAGAACGAGAACGGCGAGTGGGCCGGCGGCGCCATGTACTATCTGGTCGACGGCCTTGGCAGAAAAAAGGGAATGAAGCACGTCGGTAAGGTGCTGGCCATTCTGTTCTGCATCTTTGCGATGCTGGCCTCGTTTGGTATCGGAAGCATGGGCCAGGTCAACAAGATCGTCACCAACGTTGCGGGCGCCTTTGATGTATCCGCCCTCTCCTCGGTGGAGGTCTTCACGGGCGTTTCGCTCTACAACATCATTCTCGGTGCGATCATCATGCTCCTTGTCGCCCTCATCACGCTCGGCGGCCTCAAGCGCATTGCGAACGTTGCGGAAAAGGTTGTTCCCTTTATGGTGGTCCTCTTTGTTCTTGGCTGCCTTGTCATCATCGGTGTCAATATCGGGAACATCCTTCCCGCCTTCCGCGCGATCTTCGTCAACGCCTTCTCGCCCGAGGCCTTCGTGGGCGGCGGCATCGGCGCTGTGGTCGGCAAGGTTATCACCCAGGGCTTCAAGCGCGGCGTGTTCTCGAACGAGGCGGGCCTTGGTTCCTCGGTCATGGTACACTCGAACTCCAACGTTAAGGAGCCCGTCAAGCAGGGCATGTGGGGCATCTTTGAGGTGTTTGCCGACACCATGGTGGTCTGCACCATGACCGCCCTTGTGATCCTGACCGCGGGCGGCCTCGACGGCGGCGTCTTTAACGTTATTACGGGTGAGATCGCCGAGGGCTATACCGACGCTACCCTTGTCGGCGGCGCCTTCAATTCGGTGTTCCCCTGGGGCGGTATCGGTGAAAAATTCATCGCCATTGCCATGTTCCTCTTCGCCTTTACCACCGTCCTCGGCTGGTCGCACTACGGCTCCAAGGCGTGGGAATACCTCTTCGGCTCCAAGACCACGTACATCTTCCGTATCTTTCACGTCATTACCGTCATCTTCGGCGCTGTGCTGACGTCCTCTCTCGCCTGGGATATCTCGGATACCTTCAACGGTCTTATGATGATCCCGAACCTCATCGGCGTGCTTGCCCTGTCTCCCCTGGTCGTCAAGATCACGAGGAACTATCTCCGCCGCCAGAAGGGCGAGAACATCGAGCCGATGTACAACTTTGACCCTGTCGTCGAGACCGCGGAAATGGCCCGCGAGCTTGAGGAGTGAGCGTCACCCCCAAACCCCACCCGGGGCCGTGGCAAAAAGCGTGAAAGTGAAGCGAGGGAAATATGCACAAAAAAATTGCGAAGCTGTTTAATACCGCCGTACACGTACTGGAATATCTCATCGCCTTTCTGACCCTTGCCGTGCTCGTGGGACTGATCGGCTACGAGATATACAAAATGTTTTCCACCGACGGATATTTTGGGTCGGCAGACGTGTACTTGCACAACATTCTCACCATAGTGGTTGGCCTTGAGTTTGTACGAATGCTGATCAATCTCACCCCCGCCAACACGCTGGAGGTGTTGATCGTCGCGATTGCCAGGCAGGTCATCGTTGACCACAGCAGCCCCGTGAACAATATCGTTTGCGTGCTTTGCATCGGCGGTCTTTTCGCCATAAGGAAGTTCCTCATATCCAAAAGGGACCTCGCGCGCGAGCTCTCGGAGGGCGAGGAGCCCGAGGCCAATACGGCCAAGGGAGAGTCGGAATAAAAGAGCTTTTCTCTCCACGGAAAAAAAGCCGCCCTCAGGGCGGCTTTTTTTATGGTCTTTAATGTTTAATCTTCGAGGACGGTCGCCGCCTTTTTCAGCATCTCGCGGATCGGCAGGTGATAAGGACAGCGCGCTTCGCATTTGCCGCAGCCGATGCAGGCCGAGGCCTTGGTTGAGAGCGTCGCGTAGCGGATCTGTGCCCAGTCCTTGAGATTGTAACGGCTGTGATAGCCCTCAAATAGAAAGACCGCGGGAATGTTGATCCCTACCGTGCAGGGCGCGCAGTAGCCGCAGCGGCGGCAAAAGCCCGTGCCGAGACGCTCGCGCGTTTCTGCCACGGTTGCCAGCTCCGCGGCGGTCAGGGGCGCCGTATCGGCCACGGCGGCGGCGTTTTTGGCCACCTCGGCGGCCTCGGCCATGCCGGGGATGACCACCGTCACGTCGGGGTTGCCGGCAACAAAACGCAACGCTGTGGCGGGGTCCTCAATGGCTCCGCCTGCCAGGGGCTTCATCGCGATAAACCCAATGCCGCGCTCGGCGCACCGCGCGATGAGATCCTCGCCCTGCGTCTCCACAAGGTTGTAGGGGAACATGATCGTCTCCACCCACGGCAGCTCCACGGCCACGGAGAACAGGTCGGCCGAATGGAGCGTGATCCCGATGTGCCCGATCTTGCCCGCCCCACGCGCCGCCAAAAGCGCCTCCAGCGCGCCGCCCGGCGATGTGACCGTGGCAAGGTCCCTCGCGCTCGGATTGTGGATTTGGTAAAGGTCAATGTAGTCGGTGCGGAGGTTTTCAAGGCTCCTCGCAATGTCCTGCTCCATGGCCTCGCGCGTGCGCGCCATGCTCTTGGTGGCCAGCACAAAGCGGTCGCGGACACCAACGAGCGCCGCGCCGAGGTATTCCTCACTCACCGTGTACGCCCGCGCCGTGTCAATGAAGTTCACGCCGTGACGGAGCAACTCGCCGATAAGCCCACGTGCCCCCTCGGCGTCGATCCTCTGAAGGGGGATCCCCCCAAGCCCCAGCCGCGAGACGGTAAGCCCCGTCCTTCCCAATGCTCGGTATTCCATGTGTATCTCCTATGGTGTTTGATGCTTTTCTTCATTATACCACACGGCGCGTCAATTGTCTATGGGGCAAGCAAAAAGCCGCCCTGGGCGGCTTTTTGCTGTTTTTGTATAAGGGCTATAAAAAAGATATTTTTGGGGGAGCGCTTGGGGGATTTGAACCCGCTGCTTGATTAAAGAGAATTAAGATATTCGTCGGTAAAGATATCATCATCGTCATCTTCTTCCAGCATCCTTTGAATGCGCGTTTTTATTGAAAACGCATAAATAACCGGGGAAATAAGTCCGACTATTATAAGCCACGGAATAAGAATCGGGAAAAGAATGCAACTTCCTATAGTATCGAAAAAGCCTTCGAAGGATAATGATCTTATAGGGTAGAGCAGTTTGCGAGTGAGCGTTGGATACCACAAGAGAAAAATCAAGGAATAGGTACATGCAGTAAAATAAATGGATAACAGTACGTCGCCAAATCCCTTTGATGATATGAGTGAAAGTACCAGAACGACAATAGCAGGTATTCCTGCTGTAATATTTGCAATTATAAATCTTTTTCTCATATCGTGAGTTTCTTTGGGTGGCTCGGGAGTGGTTAAAGATATAATATCTCTATGATCCCGCAAGCCCTTACACGGTTCGAGAGTAACCTTTGCGCCAACCTCCGAAAGATAGCTTGCTATCTGCTTTCCCGTTTCGGCATCAACCATACCTGAAATACAATATGGAAGGTTTTCAACTGCGTTCTTCGCTTCGGCAAGACCTATCCCCAGCATATGCATAAGATATATAATGGTTGTTATTTTTCCGTTAGGACGTATCTCTGTCATATATACGTCGCAAAGCGAGTCAAACATTGAAACGTGCGTGGGTGCTTTATCTCGCTCACAGATGACCTCATCCTCGTTCTTGCTTGCATTTTCGGGGTCAATTATATACGATATGGAAACACCGTAAATATCTGCCAATTTTTTAAGCATGGCAATGTCAGGCTCGGCTGTGCCGTTTTCCCATTTTGAAATTGCCTGCGCGGTGATGCCTATCTTCTCTCCAAGTTCGCTTTGTGTTAATTTTGCTTCTTTTCGCAGTTTTGCGAGCGTCTTTGCAAGTGTCATTTTGAATCTCCTTGTCCGAATACTGTGATAAATGATAAACTACATCTCAGTTTTATCACAAATCTCTCCCAAATGCAAACAACTAAAAGTTGAATTTTTGCATTTTTAGTTGTATTTAGGTGCGTTCTCTGCCCCTTTT
>JAZRAU010000069.1:0-27482 GCA_045634705.1 Eubacteriales bacterium
CTCCTCGACAAGTCGGCGTGTCAGCTCCCACGAGGCAGCCTCAATGTCGGCAGCGCGGGCGGTGTCAAGGCCACGGTCGGGGGCATCGTAAAGGCGTTCATAGGCGGGGGGCGCGGAGGATTCCCCGGCACGCTTTGGAAAGGACGAGCGCACGGCGGCAAAGTAGCCGTCGATGACGGCGCGGAGAGCGTCGGAAAGCCCCGCCGTCGAGAGACGCGCGCGGATGCCGAGAGCGGCGCGCACGCAGTTTTCGGCGTATTTGACCGCCAGCGTGACGGTACGGCGCCATCCCTCACTGCGGCGGAGAGAGATATATTCGACAAAAAGCTCAGCGCGAACGTTGTGGGAGCAGAGCGATCCCGAAAACGCGCGGCGCGAGAGGCGCTCGGGGCGGTCGGAGAGGACCAAAGCGCCCGTTGTGAGCAGGGTGCGGATCACGCGTTCCATAGCACCCGTGATGTGGCGGACAAACAGCGGACGCGTGTCCTCGGTGGCGGCACGTCCGGACTCAAAGCGGTAATCCGAGGAGAGGGCCAGAAGACGGCGCACCCCCGCGGGGGTGGCCTCGGCGGCCGCGCCGAAGTAAAATTCGGTACCGTCACACTCCCCTGCGGCGCTAAGGCACTCATCGGAGAGGTCGCCGGGACAGGGCACGCCGTGGAGCAGGCAGTAGTCGGCAAGCCAGGGGATCATATAGCGGTCGATGCCGTCAAGCTCACGGCGGTAGGCGCCCCAAAGAGCAGCCAGAAGTCGGCTTCCCTCGTCGGGCGGAATGCGGTGAGAGAGGTGGATGATCTCATACACAAGAAGGAAGAAATACCCCTTGTCGGCACGGGGATAGCGCCCCGCACGAACCTCGCTCCGCAGATAGAAATAGTAGGAGAGCTGGGCTTGGGACAGTTGATTGTATTGCGGTGTAAACGAAAAAAACGGAGTATACTCGCAGGGAGTGCCGGGGGCATCGTAATACCGCTCGGCATCGCGGAGAAATTGTGCATAAAAGCTGTATCCCCCCACGCTTCTTTTCACGGTAATCGAGCGGATGAGGGGGTTGTCCGGCGGCGTGTAGGTGGTCTCCGTCACCTCGCCCGACGGAGACGGACGGGCGCTGAGACGGCGCGAGACGGGCGTCTCCTCGGTGCGGCGTCCGTCATCCACCTTGGGAAGCGGTACGCCGCCAAGGAAGGAGCGCGGAGCCGAGGTCCTTTTCTGCGGCACAAGGCGCGAAATATCCCAAAAGGCATCGCGGTCCTTATCGGTATAGCCGTCCTTCACACGCCCACCTCCCCTCGCACAAAATTTGTATCTTGGTATTATAGTATTATATCATCTTTCGGCGTGGCTGTCAATCGGGGGGCAAAAAGAAAGAGAGCGCAAATTTTGCGCTCTCTGTATGGAGATTTTCAAACCGTTGTGGTGGCCACGGCACCGTCACCGATCGCAGCGGCAGCACACTCGGCGGCAGCCACGGTGGGGAAGATGCCAAAGACGGTGGGGCCGCTGCCGCTCATCAGGGCAGCAAGCGCACCGAGCGACTGCAGGCGGTGCTTCTTTTCCCTCGCCTCGGGGCACTCGGGAAGCACGGTCTCCTCGAATATATTGTAAAGTTTTGTTGTCAAAAGACCGATATTTTGTTGAGAAAGTGCATTGAGAAGGGCCAAAAGGTCGCCGTGCTCACGGCCGTCGGCAAAGCTTTCGTAAAGCCTGTCCAGCGCCGCAAAGGCCACAGGGGTAGAGATGCGCTCCCTCGACGGAGCAATGACAAGGGGTAAGGGAAACGGGGCAGGCAAGGGTCTCATCACCTCTCCCCTGCCCTCGCAAAGGCGGGTATGGCCAAAAAGGCAGAAGGGCACATCTGAGCCGAGGGCGGCAGCAAGCTCCGCCAGGCGCCCCTCGCCGAGGCGACCGTGGGCGGCACGGTTGAGGGCGCGCAAAACGGCGGCGGCATCGGCGCTTCCGCCGCCAAGGCCCGCGGCTACGGGGATCCGCTTATCGATCGTCACGCGGACACGGAGCGGAAGAGCGGCCTCCTTCATATAGAGGGTGGCGGCGCGGTGGGCGAGGTTCCCCTCACCGACGGGAATGCGGTAACGGCCGCGAACAGACAGCGTAACGCTCGGCTCCCGCGCGGGCATAACGTCAACGGTCAAGGAATCCGAAAGCCCGACCGTTTGCATGACCGAGCGCAGGCTATGAAAGCCGTCGGAGCGACGGCCTGTGACATCTAAGTACAGATTGATCTTGGCATAGGCCCTCTCGTAGATACGCATATCCTCGCCTCCCTTCACCCCTTCATGATACCATACCCGCACGCCTTTTGCAAGGGGGAGAGCGCGACTTCCCCCCTTTTTCCCGCTATGGAAAGTTTTTTTCGGACGGCGCTTGATTTCTTCGGTGATATGCCTTATAATAGTTATACTTACTGTATATGGGAGCGGCCTATGTTCAAAAAGCTCTACAATCAAAAATATATGTCGGTTGCCGTACACGCCACGCTGGGGATCGCCGCTGTGATCCTTGTGGTGGCCTTTGGCGTGCGCTTCTCCGCGATACGCGAGGCTCTTTCCGGCCTTTTGACGGTCCTGCGTCCCGTGACGATCGCCCTGGTGCTGGCCTACTTCTGCAACCCCCTGATGAAGCTTGGCGAGCGTTACGTTTTCGGCTGGGTCGACCGCCTCCGCCACATGCCGCGGGTGACAAAGCGTGTGCTTTCACTTCTCCTTGCCTACCTTCTGATCCTTGCGGTGATCGCAGGGATCCTTCTTCTCGTGCTTCCTGAGCTGATCAACAATTACGAGAGCCTCATCGGCAACCTGACGGGCTTTGTCCTGAAGGCCGTCACCTTTGCGGACGAGGCGCTGAACCTTGTGAACGCCGACAGCGTTTCGGAGATGATCCAGAAGAACGCCGACCGTCTGCTTGATGCTGCGGCCACCCTTTTGACGGGGGCGGTCTCGGCCGTGACGGGGGCGGTCGCCACCCTGACGCTGGCCTCCTTGCTCTCCTTCTTTATGCTGATCTACAAGGAGATATGGACGGCGGGCCTCAAGCGCACCGCCGCGGCGATCCTACCGCCCAAGGCCTATGCCGAGGCGGCCGACATTCTGGCGTTTGCCAACCGCACCTTTGGCCGTTACCTTGTGGGAAGCGTGTTTGACTCGCTCCTTGTGGGGTGTGAGGTCTATCTCCTTCTCGTCATTTTCGGGGTGCCGTACGCAGGCCTTGTGAGCGTGGTGGTGGGGCTGACCAACATCATTCCCTACTTTGGGCCTTTTATCGGATCGATCCCCTCCTTCTTTATCATTCTCACCCAGGACGTCTTTAAGGCGTTTCTCTTCCTCGCTCTTATCCTCGTCGTTCAGCAGATCGACGGCAACTTCATCAATCCCCGCATCATCGGTAAGACGACCAACATCAACAGCATGTGGGTCATCCTGGCGATCACCGCGATCGGCGGCTGGCTGGGGATCCTCGGTATGCTGATCGCTATTCCGCTGTTCTCGGTCATTTATATGCTCACGCGCCGCGCGGTGCATGCGCGCCTGGCAAAGCGCGGACTGCCGATCAGCCGTGAAGCCTACACCTCGGTCTTTTCGGTCTCGCATTACCGAAAGCACGGGGACACCCCGCACGTGCCAAAAAGCGGCACAAAAACCAACGAAGCCCGAAAGGAGGACCAAAAATGAAGCGCTTAAAGCTCGATAAGCATTACCTGACGGTCGGCCTTTACGGCTTTGGCGTGGCGGTCGTTTCTCTCCTTTTCGGAGTGATCGTCTTTCGCCTCGGTGACATCCTCGGCTTTGTCGGCGATGCCATCAGCGCCGTCCGCGCGATCCCCTACGGCATCTTCCTGTCGCTGGTGCTCTATCCCTTCGCCAACATCACAACGCGTATGTATTCCCGCCTCCTTGAGAAGAAAAAGGAGCATCCGCGCCTCGTTTCCGCCCTCTCGCTTCTTACCGTGTACCTCGGCGCCTTTGTAGTGCTTGGCATCATTCTCCTCGGCGTCATTCCGCCCATGATCGACACGGTGGGCGAGCTTTCCGCCACGCTTTCCTCCTCCTTCTCGGGGATCGAGAGCGCCCTGCGGGCCTTTCTCGAAAGCTCTGAGCTTTTGCGTGATATGGCAGATACGATCCTTTTGTTTGTGCGTGATTCCTTCACACGCCTGATCAGCACCGACGTGCCGGGAATGGCCACATCCCTCCTTACGGGGGCGGTGGGCGAGGCCTTTGATATCCTCCTTGGCCTTGTGATCTCGATCTACCTTCTGGCGGGCCGCCGCATGCTGGGCTGCATCTGCGGAAAAATGGTGGCCGCGCTCCTGCCCGCGGGCGGCGCGCACCGCTTCTCCATGTTCATAAAGCGCCTTTACTCGAACTTCACGGAATTCATGGCCTCGCGCATTCTCTCCGCGCTTTTCCTCGGTGTTGCCTCCTACTTTTTCTTCCGCATTTTGGGTGTTCCCTTCTATGCGCTCCTTGTGCTGGTGATTGCCGTTCTTAACCTCTTTCCCGTGTTTGGCACGATCCTTTCCTTCTTCCTTTGCGCTCTTGTGCTTCTCATCACAAGGCCCGCCTACACTCTCCCTGTGCTGGGCATCCTTGCGGCGCTTGAGATCCTTGACAACCTACTCATTGAGCCACGCACCATGCCGCACAAGGCACTCCGTCCCAACGTGGGGGCTACGATCGTTCTGATGCTTATCGGCTACGGCATTTTGGGCATTTTCGGAATGCTCATCGCCATTCCCGTGTGGGCCACGATCCAAAACGCCCTGAAGGCTTTCTCGATCCACCTCTTAAACCGCCGCGGTCTGCCTACGGCGCTTTCGGAGTACGAGGCGTTTGACATGAGCCGCCACCTCCGGGACAAGGCCGAAAAGGAAGCGGCGGTGGCCATGAGCCGCGAGGCCGGAGAGGACGATGCGGACAAGGGCGCCGAGGGCGGGAGCACCGAGGCGGGAGCCGACGCGTAAAATTTTGCGTTTTTTGTAAAAACCCCTTGACAAGGGAAGATTTACTCTGTATAATTATATAATAGTTTGGACTGTAATTTTACAGTCAGGCTCCTTGGGATCGCTGATGCGGTTCCCGATAAAGACCATAAGGAGGTGTATTCTGATGGAGAAAAGAATCGGTTCGTACGAAACTCTCATCGTCATCAACGCGGCCCTGGCCGAGGAAGAGATCAAAGCTCTCGTTGAAAAGTTCACCGCTCTTGCGAGCGCGAACGGTACGGTGGAGTCTGTGGACGAGTGGGGCAAGCGCCGTCTTGCGTACCCCATCAACGACCTTACCGAAGGGTATTTCGTCGTTGTGTCCTACCGTGCTGCCGCGGACTTCCCTGCGGAAATGGATCGTGTGCTTGGTATCACTGACGGTATCCTGCGCTCGATGACCACCGTTGCCGTTGCGAAGAAGCCCGCCGCTGCCAAAGAGGCCGAAACCGTAGCTCCCGCGGAAGCTGCGGCCGAGTAAAATTGAAGGAGTGACATCTCATGGCAAGTTTCAACAAAGTTATTCTGATCGGCAACCTTACCGCCGACCCCGAGCTTAAGCAGACGCCCAGCATGATCAACGTTTGCCGCTTCACGCTCGCGGTCAACCGCCGCTTTGCGAGAAGCAACAACCAGGACGGCCAGAGCCAGCAGCAGTCTGCCGACTTTATCACCGTCGTGGCGTGGCGTCAGAGCGCGGAGTTTGTGGCACGCTATTTCAAGAAGGGACGTCCGATCCTGGTCTGCGGTCAGCTGCAGTCGCGTAGCTGGACCGACCAGCAGGGCACCCGCCATTACGCTACCGAGGTCGTGGCCGATGAGGTCTCCTTTGTGGAGTCCAAGGGCGATGCTCCCGCCGCCGGCGGAAACAACACCCAGTACACGCCCGAGGCGTACGGCACCCCCTCTTACACGGCCGGTAACACCGCAAGCTTTGAAGAAATGCCTGCCGACGACAGTCTCCCCTTCTGATCCCGCGATCAAACAACCAACAAGTCCACGGTGTGCGAAAAGGCTCATACCGCACGCCGCCAGTATTTGAGCCGGAAAGGTCAGGAAAAGTTCAGTGGAAAGAAACGATGCGCCGCATCCCTTCCGTCCCAACAACATGAGACGCAAAAAGAAGGTCTGCGCTTTCTGCACGGAAAAGATCGAAGTGATCGATTACAAGGACGTTGCCCGCCTCCGCAAGTACATCTCGGAGCGTGCCAAGATCCTTCCCCGCCGCATGTCCGGCACCTGCGCGAAGCATCAGCGTGAGCTGACGACCGCGATCAAGCGCGCCCGTCAGGCCGCCCTGCTTCCCTACGTGACCGACTAACAGGTTACGGGACTGTCTTCCGGACAGAACCGCAAGTAAAAAGGAGTTACCCTCATGAGGGCAACTCCTTTTTTTACTTGTTATCGCCTCGCATCAAAAAAGCACGGCAATCCTTTGGATTGCCGTGCTTTTGATTTACTTACTCCTTATGGAGGCCAACCGCCTCGTCCACCGGGAGGGCAAAGGCGATGCCCTGCGCGTTGGTCGAGGTGCCGATCGCGTGGTAGAGAGCCGAGAGGATCGCATCGGTCTTTTCCGCCTTTGCTAAGATCATCACGATCTCCTTTTCCGGCTCAATGGTAATATTGAAGAGCTTTTCCGCCTCCTTGGAGGTGGTGCCTCTGGCGTGCAGAATGGTGCCGCCGCGGGCGCCCGCGGCCCTGGCCGCCTCCATGGCCTCCTCGGCAAAGCCGTTATTGACAATGGCCAAAACGCATTTATATCCCTTTTGCATTACGAAAGTTCTCCTTCCCTTCCGGTTTTATCGTTGCTGAGCAGCTGGTACATCGAGACCCCGATCATACTGTCAAGCGAGACGGTAAAGGCCACGCCCTTGCCGTTTTTGACCTTATGGAACTTCTCCTCAAGAGTATCCATGGCCTCCTTGACCTTATCCCTGCGGATATGGGAAATGATGACCGATTTATCGGCCTCCGCCAGCCCCAGGAGAGCCAGCATCTGCGAGTTGGCCGTGCCGCGGCCGTAAAGCACCAGCTGAACGTTGACCTCAAACTGCTCCAAAAGATCAACGTAAAACAGGGTTTTACTTCTGTCAACCACGGTGATGAGGAGCTTCAGCTTGCGGACATTTGAGGGCTGGCGCTGCACGGGGGCCGACGGTGCTGCTTTTTCTTCTATCTTACGGATCGCCATAACTCCTCCTTACAAGAACCGAATGATCTGATCGTCATCCTCATCGAGGAAGCGGCGCATAGCAATGCGCTCTCTCACGCGCTTTTTGGAAATGGCGGTGAAGCCGAGAAGCTGGATCGTGATGAGCGGCGTCATAGCGACCATAGCCACGATGCCAAAGGCATCCGAGAGGATGTTCCCGCCCACGGCCACGCAAGCGCCGATTGCAAAGGGCAGAATGAAGGTAGAGGTCAGAGGCCCCGATGCTACTCCGCCCGAGTCAAAGGCAATGGCGGTATAGATCTTGGGAACAAAGAAGGAAAGGCCCAGCGAGATCAGGTAACCGGGAACCAGATAATAGAGCAAGGAAAAGCCGCAAAGGATCCTTACGACCGAGAGGCAAATGGAGAGCCCAACGCCAACGCTTAGGGCGATCATCATGGCCCTTTTGGACACGGTGCCGTTGGTGATCTCCTCGACCTGCTTATTAAGAACATGAACGGCCGGCTCGGCAAGGACAACGACAAGACCGAGAACAAAGCCCACGACGGTAATGGCCACGGGCGAGGCCTTAGCCAACTCCTCCCCCATCCTGAAGCCGACG
Source organism: Eubacteriales bacterium (assembly GCA_045634705.1). Classification (GTDB taxonomy): domain Bacteria; phylum Bacillota; class Clostridia; order Oscillospirales; family CAG-272; genus UBA1740. The sequence goes on from JAZRAU010000069.1 coordinate 7,777, forward strand.
GGCATGAAGCCGACGTGGACCGAGGTCAGAAAAACGATGAGGCCGACATACGTAATCGCGGCGCCGACCGAGATCTGGAGAAGCTTTTTCCTCGGCAGCTTTAAGAAGATGAAATTGACGACAAAGAAGAAGGCCACCACAAGACCGAGAGCCAGGCTGACGTCCTTGGTGGTTTTCAAGAGCGTGTGACCGACCGTCTGCCAGACGTTGTCCGAGAAGGCGTAATCACCAACGCCCGGAGCGGAGATATCCCCCCCGCTGATGAAGCTGAGAAGCAGGACGGCAAGAATGGGGCCGACCGAGCACATGGCCACAAGGCCGAAGCTGTTTTCGCTGGAATTCCGTCCTCCGATCGTGGTAGCGATACCGACGCCGAGCGCCATGATGAAGGGAACGGTAATGGGACCGGTGGTGACGCCGCCCGAATCGAAGGAGAGGGGCAGGAGCATCATCTTTTCGGGCGAGGAGGCCACAAGGACAAGCGCGGCGGCGAACAGCACCATGTAAAAATAGATGAGCATTCCCGCAAGATCCTTTTTGAGTACGATCTTAAGTATGGAAAGAACGAGAAAAAGGCCAACACCGAGGCCGACAAAAACAACGATGAGCGTACTGCCCACCTGATCGGCAAGGACGGCAAGATCGGGCTCTGCTACCGTAATGAAAACGCCGAGAGCAAAGCCGATAAAGAGCAGAAGCTTCAGGTTTTTGGACCTCGTAAGGCCTGAGCCGACGTGCTCTCCCATCGGCGTCATGGCGACGTCCGCCCCCAGAGTGAAAAAGCCGATGCCAAGAACAAGGAATACGGCAGAAACGCCAAAGGTGAGGATCTCGGAAAGGCCGAGCTCCAACAGCGGCGTGAAATTCAAAAGAAAAACGATCAGCGTGACGGGTAAGACCGAAATCAACGCCTCCTTGATCTTTCCAAGCAATAGTCCTTTCATAGCTCTCCACTCAACTATACTGTTATATAACTATTATACACGATGTCCGCGATAATTTCCACCCTCTTTGGCCCAAAGACTTATATTTCCTCGATCTTGATCAGATTGGTGTTGCCCGAATGGCCGGTGGTGTCCCCGCCCGTGATAACGATGCGGTCACCGGCAGCAAGGCCAAGCGCTCCCTCGGCGATCTTTTTGGCGGTATAAAAGAGAACATCTGTCGAGGTGAAGGTCTCACACATCGCGGGAATGACGCCCCAGGAGAGCGCCAGCTTGCGCCATGTGGCCTCATTGGTGGTGAGGCCGATGATGTCCACCGGAGAACGGAAGCGCGAGACCATGCGCGCCGTCATTCCCGAAAGCGAGCAGGCCACGATCGCGCGGGCATCGATATCAATGGCCATACCGCAGGTGGAGTGCGAAATGGCGTCCGTCATGTTGCGGATCTTGAAGTCGGCATCGTGGAAGCGCTTTTTGTAATTGATGTTCGCCTCGGTGGTCTCGGCGATCTTAGCCATGGTCTCCACGGCCTGCACGGGGTACTTGCCCGCAGCGGTCTCTCCCGACAGCATAATGGCGCTGGTGCCGTCATAGACCGCGTTGGCAATGTCCGAGATCTCGGCTCTTGTCGGGCGCGAGTTGGTGATCATGGACTCCAGCATTTCGGTGGCGGTAATCACGCGCTTGCCGAGCATACGGCATTTGGTGATGAGCTTTTTCTGGATCGCGGGCAGATGCTCAAACGAGATTTCCACCCCCATATCGCCACGGGCAACCATGATGCCGTCACAGCACTCGCAGATCTCCTCAATATTATCAACGCCCGACTGGTTCTCGATCTTGGCGATCAGCTCAATGCCCTCGGCCCCAATCTCCTTCATGTAGTCGCGCACGTCCATAAGGTCCTGCTTGCAGGAAACAAAGGAGCAGGCAATATAATCGATGCCGTTATCCACGCCGAATTTGATGTCCCTTTTATCCTGCTCGGAGAGGTAGGGCTGCTTCATCACCTTACCGGGGAAGCTCATGCTCTTGCGGTCGGACAGCTCACCTCCCGCGACCACGAGGCATTCGATATCGGTGCCGCGAATGCTTTCCACGCGGAAGGAGAGAAGGCCGTTATTGAGAAGGATGGTATCTCCAACGGACAGCTCCTCGGGAAGATGCGCGTAATTGACCGAAACGCGCTCACGGTTGCCCGTGATCTCCTCGGCGGTGAAGGTGAAGCGATCCCCGTCCGAGAGATGCACCCGACCGCCCTCAAAGGTCTTGATGCGGAATTCTGGCCCCTTGGTGTCCAGCATAATGGCAATGGGAAGCCCAAGCTCGGCGCGCACCTCCTTAACGAGGTCAATGCGCCTTTGGTGGTCGGCGTGGGTGTTGTGCGAAAAGTTGAGGCGCGCCACGTTCATGCCCGCCCGGCAAAGCCCCGTAACGATCTCACGGGTCTCGCTGGCGGGGCCGAGGGTGCAAACGATCTTGGTCTTACGCATGGGAATTCTCCGTTTTTATGAATTTTCTTTTTGCGAGCCGATCGGGTTGACGATGCTGTATCCCACGTTGACGAGGTGGTCGGCCACGCGTTCCAGGCCCGAAATGGCCGAGGAGTAGTAGGGGCTGACCTCCATGGAGCAGTTCCCCTCGGCGAGGCGCGAGAAGTGACTGGCGATCAGCTGCTTTTTCATAGCGTCCACCTCGTTCTCAAGGGCGGCCAGCTTGCCAAGCCCTTCCCTGTTGAGGTTTTCAAACGCATCCTTGGAGATCACCAGCATAGCGAGAACGGTCTCGCGCATTTTCTGTATGTCGTTCTGCGCTCTCTCAGAGAAGGCGATCTTCTTGCCGAGCATTTCCTCACCGATCTCAAAGAAGTTCTCGGCGTGGTCGCCGATGCGCTCAAGGTCATTAAGAACGTGGAAATAGGAGCCGATCACGCGCTCATCGCTCTGCGAGGCGCCCGTGGACAGCTTGATGAGGAACTTGGTGAGGGCGCCGTTCGTGAAGTCAATGATCGCCTCGTTGGCGCGGATGCGGTCACCGTCAGAAAGCTCACCCGTTTCCATAGCACGGAACGAAAGGCCCATATTCTCCTCAACGAGACTGAGCATATAGTCCATTTCCTTTTTGACCTGCATAAGAGCGATCGAAGGGGTGGCCAAGAGTCTTTCGTCCACGTATTTGAGCGAACGCACTTCCGTTTCCGCCTTTTTATCCTTGATGACAAGGCAGGAATACTTGACGAGGTACTTTGTGAACGGAAGGAGGAGGAGGGTGGTGGCGACGTTGAATATGACGTGGAAGGCCGACACGCGCATCTGAAGCGACATGGGGTCGCTTCCCGGGAAGAGTGAGACGAGCAGATTTACAGTAGGCTCCCGGAGGATCCAAATGAGAGCTGTAAACAAAACTGTACCGATGACGTTGAATGTAAAGTGAATGAGCGCCACACGCTTAGAGTTTTGATTGGCGCCGACCGAGGCCAGAAGGGCGGTAACGCAGGTACCGATGTTGGCGCCGAGGATAATAAAGAGGGCAAGGTCGAGAGGAAGCACGCCTGTCCCCACCATGGTGATGACAACACCCGTGGCGGCCGAGGAGCTTTGAATGAGGGCGGTAAACACAACGCCGACAAGGATGAGGAGAAGCGGAAAATTGATGACCTTAAAAATGTCCGTGAACAGCCGCTCCACAAGGGGGTTGCCAAACGCCTGCTCACTGCTCATCACGTTAAGGCCGACAAAGATAAGACCAAGGCCCGCCGCGAGACGCCCCGCGACCCTCACCTTTTCATTCTTGAAGAAGCCCATCATGACCCCTGCAAAGGCAGCGAGGTACATGAGCATGTTGAAATAGTCGTTCTTGAGGGCGACAAGCAGACCCGTGACCGTGGTGCCGATGTTGGCACCCATGATGATGGGGGTGGCCTGCATTAGCGTCATAACGCCCGCGTTGACAAGACCGATGACCATGACCGAGGTGGCCGAGGAGCTTTGAATGATGGCGGTAACGCCGGCACCGATCCCCACGCCCGACAGGCGGTTGTTGCTGATCCTTTCGAGCATGCGCTTCATGCCGCTCCCTGCACACATTTCCAGGGCATCACTCATAAAGTTCATACCCACGATGAAAACGCCAACGCCGGCAAGCAGCCAGATCAGGCTTTGGAACAACTGAAGAATTTCATTTGCTGATAACATATGTATCTCCTTTGAAAAGTTAGGGCATAAAACCCGAATTAACCCATTATAGAATATCATATTTTCGGTAAAGGGAGAGCAAAGAAAGGGCGGCAGCACGGAGAATTCCGTACCGTCGCCCCTTTTTATTTACTCATCCTTATCCGACTTTTTGGCGGTGAGCTTGCCAATGCCGTAGGTGGCTGCCATGATGATGCCGATGATGATGAAAACACCAAGCATGCCCACGCCCATGTATTTGAGGTAATTGATAAACTGGATCGGTTCAAACATTTTCTATTCCTCCTATCAGATGAAAAAGCCGAGAACGAGCGAGCCGGCAATGACCGACGCGATCTGCCCCGAGACGTTGACGCCGATCGCGTGCATCAGAAGGAAGTTCTGACTGTCGGCCTCAAGACCCATTTTATGAACGATTCTGCCCGACATGGGGAAGGCGGAAATGCCAGCAGCGCCGATCATTGGGTTAATGGGATCCTTCTTCATCAGTTTAAGGATCACGTTGAAGAGCTTAGCAAAGAGAACACCGCCCGCCGTGTCGATAACGAAGGCAATAAGGCCAAGACCGAGAATGAGGAGCGTATCCAGGTTCAGGAACTTATCGGCGCTCATCTGGAAGGCAATGGTGATGCCGAGGAAGATCGTGATGAGGTTGGCAAGCACCTTCTGCGCGGTCTCGGAGAGCGAATCCAGAACGCCGCACTCACGAATGAGATTACCGAACATCAGGAAGCCGATGAGCGAGGCGGCCGCGGGAACAAAGATGCAGGCCACGATCGAGATCACGATCGGGAAAAGGATCCTTGTGGTCTTGGAAACGCTCTTCTGCTCATACTTCATGCGGATCTTACGCTCGCTCTCGGTGGTGAGAAGCTTGATGACGGGGGGCTGAATGATCGGCACGAGAGCCATGTACGAATAGGCCGCCACCGCAATGGCACCGATGTACCTCGCGTTGTCACCGCCGCCGAGCAGGGTGTTGGCCACAACAATGGAGGTGGGGCCGTCCGCCGCGCCGATGATCGAGATCGAGGCCGCCACGTCCTCAGGGAAAAACATGGCCGCCGTACAAAGCGTGAAGAAGATACCGAACTGGGCCGCCGCGCCGAAGATCATCAGCTTCGGATTATTGAGCAGAGGGCCAAAGTCGATCATCGCACCGATACCGATGAAAAGGATGAGTGGGAACAGCTCATTGGCGATGCCCGCGTTGTAGAGGGTCTCCAGCGGCTCGGCAATGCCCGAGTGGGGGAAGTTCATCAGAATGGCGCCAAAGCCGATCGGCAGGAGCAGGGTGGGCTCCATTTGCTTTTTGATCGCCAGATAGATCAAAACACCGCCGATGATCCACATCAGGATCATCTTCCAGTTGCCGTCCTTGCCAAATTCAAGGATCGGATCGAATAACGATAACAGTTCCTTCATTGCGCTTTCCTTTTCCGTGATGATATTGTATGATAGCGGTTTTTGAGAAAAGCCCCATACTCCGCCATTTTACCATGATTATAATACCATACGCTTGGCAAAGATTTGGCAAAGAAACGGTAAAGATTTGAAAAAGAAACGAAAAAATGACGGGTGCTCCGAAGCTTTGAGCAGGAATTGCCTCTCGTACCCCACAGGCGCACCACGGTACGGCAAGGGGGCGAGCGGTGATTTAGGCTAAAATTCACCCTTTCATGCGGTAGCCGATGCCCAGCTCGTTCACGATGTAGCTGGCTTCCCCGGGGCGTACGCCCAGCTTTTTGCGGATATTGGCCATGTTGACTTGCAGCTTTTTGATTCCGGCGTCATCGGGGTACTCGCGCCAGACGGCCTTGATGATCGTGGCGTAGGTCATCATCTTGCCGCAATGCTCCGAGAGGAATGCCACAATGTTATATTCGGTCTGTGTGAGGCGGATCTCACGCCCCGCCACCAACACCTGACGGGCGTCATAATCAATGACAAGGTCGTCCACCGTGAATTTTTTGCCGGGGAGACGTCCCTCGGCCGCGCTATGCCTGGTGTTCCGCAGGGCCGTCCTGACACGGGCAAGCAGCTCCTCGGAGCCGAAGGGCTTGGTGATATAATCGTTGGCTCCCATATCGAGGATCCTGACCTTCTCCCGCTCCTCGCTTCTTGCGGAGAGGACGATGACGGGAACAAGATCGTTTTCACGGATATCCCCAAGAAGGATGCTTCCGTCCTCGTCGGGCAGGCCGAGGTCGAGGAGCACAAGATCTGGTACGTGGGAGGCGTACAGCGTTTTTGCCATGGCGCAGCTGCCTGCCGTGATGACCCGATACTCGTTCGCCTCAAGAAGTGCGGTAACAACGGTGCGGATATGGACATCGTCCTCCACAAAAAGGATCTTGTATTTATTGTTGTTCATTGACTGTCTCCTCCTCGGTGGGTAGTGAAAAACGGAAGATCGCACCGCCGCCCTTGGCGTTTTCCGCCGTGATGCCGCCGCCGTGGGCCTTCACGATCGTGGCGCAGACCGAAAGGCCGATGCCAAGATTGCGCTTCCCTGTATCGGTGATGGCGCCGGGCCCGGCGCCATGCCCGGAAAACAGGCCGTCCAGCCGTTCCGCATCGATGCCGCAGCCGTCATCGGCGATCTCAAAGATCGCGTTCCCGCCCTTCACAAAAACCGAAAGCCAAAGACGGGTGAAGCCATGCGCGTGGTGCACGGCATTTTCAAGAATGTTGACAATGACCTGCTCGATCAGTATCGCATCCATAGGAACGAGAACGATGTCCTCGGGCAGATCGAGGGCCACACTTTGTGCGGGATAGCGCTTTTTGAACTTCAAAATCACCGAATCGACCAGCTCCTCCAGCACGGTGGGGGTCTTGAGCAGCTTGACCTTGCCGCTGTCAATGCGAGTGACCGAAAGGAGATTTTCCACCATGCGGATCAACCATTCGGAGTCCTCCTTGATGCTGACAGCCATTTGCAGCTTCTGTGCATCGTTCAGCTTATCGTAATTGTCAATGACCGAGGAGCTGGCACCGTATATGGTGGTAAGGGGAGTGCGGAGATCGTGGGACACGGCGCGCAGAAGGTTGGCGCGCATGCGCTCACGCTCACTCTCCGCCCGAAGGGCCTGCCACTTTTTCAGCTTGGTGGTAAGCGTGCCGGTCAGGAAGGATATGACCAACATCACAATGGCCGAAAAAATGCTTTCGGGAACCGAAAAATCCATAGCGAAATAGGGGGCGGTGAACGCATAATTAATGATGATGACGCTCGCCACCGTGGCCGCAACGCCGTAGATCGGGCCGTCGGTGATCAGAGATATGATAAATACCGCAAAAACAAACAGTGTGGCAACGTGCCGGGAAATATCCAATGCGCTTTGCGCGAGGATCCCGATCCCGAAGAACGCCGCCATGATCAAGACGGTCAGCACGGTGTTACGGATATATCCCTTTGTCCTTTTACGCATAGCGCTCTCCTTTCTCTCCCCGGAGGAGGTCATGGGCCTTCCCCTCTATTATAACGGAAAGGACAACGGTTTTCAAGTTCGGATTTGAAAAACGCGAAAAACCGTCTCTATTTTGAAAAGCGCCTCGCGAGGGGCGGATCCTTTTTCTCCCGAAAAACGGGGTTGCTTTATGGCGGCAAAAGCGGTATAATAGAGGGGTAAGTTCAAGGAAAGAGAGACACCTATGGAAGCTGTTGTGGCCGCTGTCAGCGATTTTTTATACAATTATCTGCTCATTATCCTTCTTATCGGCGGCGGGCTTTACTTCACCGTCCGCACGAAATTTGCACAGTTCCGCCTGTTTGTTGAGCAGATCCGCTGTGTAACCGAAAAGCCGAAGGACAAAAAGGGGGTGTCCTCCTTTCAGGCGCTTATGGTGTCCACCGCATCCCGCGTGGGCACGGGCAACATCATCGGCGTATCCACGGCACTGTGCCTTGGCGGCTTTGGCTCGGTCTTTTGGATGTGGGTGATCGCCCTCATCGGCGCGGCCTCCGCGCTGACCGAGAGCACGCTGGCGCAGATCTATAAGCGGCGCGGTGACGGCGGCTGCTACGGCGGCCCCGCGTACTACATTGAAGGCGGCCTCAAAAGCCGCCCCTTGGCCATCGTGTTTTCGGTGCTTCTGATCCTGACCTACGGCGTTGGGTTCAATATGCTGGCCTCGTACAATCTGCAATCGACCTTCTCGGCGTTTTCCTTTTACGATGCCCGCGTTACCCCGTGGATCATCGGCGGTATCGTGGCCGTTCTCGTGGGCTATTGCCTCCTCGGCGGCGGTGGGCGCGTGGTCAAGGCGACAAGCGTGCTGGTTCCTGTGATGGGCATTGCGTACATTCTGGTGGCGCTTGTGATCGTCATCATCAATATCCCCGCCCTGCCGCGGGTATTCGGCGAGATCTTCCGAGGCGCGTTTGATGCGAGGGCGATCTTTGGCGGCTTTAGCGGCTCCTGCGTGATGTTTGGCATCAAGCGCGGCCTCTTCTCCAACGAGGCCGGCGTCGGCTCGGCGCCCAACGCCTCAGCCTCTGCCGAGGTGTCACACCCTGTCAAGCAGGGGCTTGTGCAGGTGCTTTCGGTATTCATCGACACGATCCTGGTCTGCTCAGCCACGGCCTTTATGTGCATGTGCTCGGGTGTTACCCCCTCGGCAGAGCTGGCGGGGGCACCGTACGTGCAGGCCGCACTGGCCGCCACGCTTGGGGGCTTTGGTCCGATCTTTATTGCCGTGGCCATGGCACTGTTTGCCTTTACCACGCTGCTCGGCAATCTCTTTTACGTGGACAAGGCGGTCCTGCACATTGCGGGGCGTGAGCCGAAGATGTGGGTAAAAAACACGTACTACCTTGGCTTTTCGGTCCTCATCCTGCTCGGAGCCGTGCTTTCCGCCGACCTTCTGTGGAATATCTCGGACATCTTTATGGGCGCGATGACTCTCATCAATATCCCTACCCTGCTCATTCTCGGAAAATACGCCCACCGTGCCGTCAGCGACTACACGAAAAAGCTGAAAAGCGGCGGCGAGATCACCTTCCGCGTCTCCGACATTGGCCTTTCCGATGCCGTGGATTTCTGGCAGGGAGAGAACGAATAAAAATAAAGAGCCGCCTTGGGGCGGCTTTTTATTTTCTTCCGTAAAGGCGGTTGTAGTAGAGCCATGGGCCGTTGAACAAAGAGGAAAGCTGCTCCTCACTCATACGCCACGCCCAGTTGCCCTCGGCGCGGCCGGGGGTGTTGATGCGCGCCTCCCCCCCAAGACCGAGGAGGTCCTGCACGGGAAAGACGGTGAGGGAGGCAGCCGAGGCAAGGACGGTGCGGACAGCGGCGAAGGCCCCCTCCTTTTCGGTGGCGGCGCCGCAATAGTCAAGGAGGTAGCGGCGCTCGCCCTCGGGCATAGAGGCAATATATCCTTGTAAAGTATCGTTGTCATGGGTGCCCGTATAGGCAACGGTGTCCTCGGTATAGCGATACGGGAGATGGACGCTTTTGGGATCGCCAAGAAAGCCGAACTGCAAAACGCGAGTGGAGAGGAAGCCCGACTCACGGCGCAGGGCCGCCGCCGCCTCATCGATATAGCCAAGATCCTCCGCGATCACAAGGCGGCCCGTAAGAAGATCGGAAAGCGCCCAAAAGAGGTCGTGCCCCGGCCCCGCCTCCCAGTGTCCCTTGGCGGCGGAGACATCGCGCGGAACGGCGTAATAGGCGGAGTAGCCGCGGAAGTGGTCAAGACGGACACCGTCAAAGCGGTCAAGGAGATAGGAAAGGCGGGCGCGGAGGTAGGCGTAGTTATCCTCGCGCATGCGGTCAAAATCGTAGAGGGGGTTGCCCCATACCTGCCCCTTGGGCGAGAAATCGTCGGGCGGCACGCCCGCCACCTCCCCGGACGCCGAAAAGGCCGAGGGAAAGAGGGAAAGGTCGGCACTGTCGGCGGCTACGTAAAAGGGCAGATCACCGACAAGGGAGACGCCGCGCTCTCCGGCGTAGCGGCGAAGTCCCTGCCAGGCGCGGTCCAGGGCGTACTGGCAAAAGGCGCGGCGGTAGACCTCGTCCTCGCTCCCGGCCCTTTGGCAAAAGGCAGCGGTCAGGGGATTTTCCGAAAGGTAGGCATCCAGCGCTTCCCTGCCCGTGCGCTCGGCCGCCAGGGAAAGGAGCGCGGCGCGGTCGCCCCCCTCGGCCTCCGCAGAAGATAAAAGCCCATCCGCCACCAGCGCATCGATATCCAGGAGACGCTCGTCGGTCGCAAAGGAGGAGGCGCCCGCATAAGGAGAGCCGTAAGCATCGGGCGGCGAGAGCGGGAGCGTTTGCCATACCGAGAAGCCGCCCTCGGCCAGGGCATCAACAAAGCGATAGGCCGCCGCCCCGACCGTGCCGCAGGAAAAGCGGCCGGGAAGCGAGAAAATAGGGAGCAGGACCCCCGAAGTGCGTTGCATAGAATCTTCGCCTTTCTTGACTGTATATCCTTATATTTATCAGTATATCCGAAAGGCGGAAAAAGATGTGGAAAATAAAAAAGCACTGCGATTGCAGTGCTTTTTTATTACGCCATGGCGTTAAGCTTTTTGGTGAAGCTGCTCTTCTTGTGTGCGGCGTTGTTCTTGTGAAGAATCCCACGAGTAACCGCCTGGTCAATCTTCTTCACAGCAACCTTGTATGCGGCAGTCGCCATCTCACGGTCACCGGCAGCGATCGCGGCATCATACTTTTTGATGATGGTACGCATCTGCGTTTTGAAGATCTGATTGCGAAGGGCCTTTGCCTCAGTCACTTTCACGCGCTTTTTGGCAGATTTGATGTTAGGCACGACACTTTCCTCCAAATTATTTGTTGCGTTCGGACTGCATTATCACCTGAGAGGGGTGTGAAAAAGCATTCACCTGCATACTTAATGAATTATATCACGCTTCTTTTCAAAATTCAAGGGCTTTTAGAAAATTTTTTTATTTTTTTCTTGACAAATGACGGCTCGCGTGGTATACTTGTAAAGTAAAAAGCTTTACAGGGGTGGTGCTGTGTTCGAGAAGGACCTTACCGTGGAATTTCTTTTGGATTTTTACGGCGAAGTATTGCCCGAAAAAACGCGCCGTATCCTTGGTGCCTATTACGGCGAGGATCTTTCGCTTGCCGAGATCGCGGCGGAGGAGGAGATCTCCCGTCAGGGCGTACGGCACATTCTGAAAAAAGGCGAGGAGGAGCTGTTTTTCCTTGAGGAACGGCTGGGCCTTGCCGAGAGGCACCGCCGCCTTGTCCGCGGAGCCGAGGAGCTTTCCAAAAAGGCGGCGGCCCTTTCGGACGCGGCCGACGAGGACGTGCGGGCGCTGGCAACCGAGGCGCTCCGCTTCTCTTCCGATCTATTATAAGAAACCAAAGGAGTACGCGCAGTGTCAATGTTCCAAGGGTTAACCGAAAAGCTGTCTGCGGCACTCAAAAAATTCCGCAGCAAGGGCAAGCTGACCGAGGCCGACGTCCGCGAGGGCATGCGCGAGGTCAAGCTGGCGCTTCTGGAGGCCGACGTCAACTTCAAGGTCGTGCGTGACTTTGTTAAGACAGTTACCGAGCGTGCCGTCGGCGAGACGGTGCTGGAGAGCCTGCTCCCTGCCCAGCAGATCATCAAGATCGTCAATGAGGAGCTCATCCGACTGATGGGCTCGGAATCCCCGAAGATCGAGATCGCCCCGAAGCCCCCCACGGTCATTCTTATGGCGGGCCTTCAGGGTGCGGGTAAGACCACGCACGCGGGCAAAATGGCGCTCCACTTCAAAAAGAAGGGGAAAAATCCGCTGCTTGTGGCGTGTGACGTTTACCGTCCTGCGGCCGTCGATCAGCTGAAGATCGTCGGTGAGTCGATCGGCGTTCCCGTGTTCTCCATGGGAACCGGCACATCGCCCGTCAAGATCGCCGCGGCGGGCGTTGAGCATGCGAAAAAGCACGGACACGATATGGTGTTCATTGATACGGCGGGCCGTCTGCACATTGATGAGGATATGATGCAGGAGATCCGAAGGATCAAGGATACCGTCTCCCCCACCGAGATCCTCTTGGTGGTGGACGCGATGACGGGTCAGAACGCCGTGGACGTGGCCACGACCTTCAACGAGCAGTTGGAGATCACGGGCATTGTCATGACCAAAATGGACGGCGATACCCGCGGCGGTGCGGCGCTTTCGGTCAAGCACGTGACGGGAAAGCCGATCAAGTTTATCGGCACGGGCGAGGGCATGGAGGCCCTTGAGCCCTTCCACCCCGACCGTATGGCCTCCCGCATTCTCGGTATGGGTGACGTCCTTTCCCTCATTGAGAAGGCCGAGGCCGCCTTTGACGAAAAGACCGCGGCCGACATGGAGCGCAAGATGCGCGAGGCCACCTTCTCGCTTGAGGACTTTCTCTCGCAACTGCGCCAGCTCAGGAAAATGGGCAACCTCAACCAGATCCTCGGTATGCTGCCGGGCGTTAAGCCGGGCGCCCTTGACAATATGAACGTGGACGAGCGCCAGCTGGGGCGCATTGAGGCCATTGTGCTTTCGATGACACCCGAGGAGCGCCTGCACCCCTCCGAGGTCCTGAACGGCTCACGCCGCCGCCGCATTGCGGCCGGCAGCGGCACCTCCGTGGAGGAGGTCAACAAGCTCTTAAAGCAGTTTGAGCAGATGAAGAAAATGATGAAGCAGTTCTCTTCCCCCGGCAGAATGAAGGGGCTCTTCGGCGGTAAGATGAAAATTCCGTTCTGATCGGATTTTTATAAAAGCAAAAAATAATAAATAACTTTTGGAGGAAAAAGCAATGGTTAAAATCAGACTGAGAAGAATGGGCGCGAAGAAGTCCCCCTTCTACCGTGTGGTCGTGGCTGACGAGCGCTATCCCCGCGATGGCCGCTTCATCGAGGAGATCGGGTACTACAACCCCATGACCTCGCCCGCCGAGATCAAGATCGACGCCGAGAAGGCCGCCGCCTGGATCGCGAAGGGTGCCCAGCCCACCGACACCGTCAAGGCCCTGCTCAAGAAGAGCGCCTCCGCCGAGTAATCGGTAAGGGGTGGATTCGGCATGGATCTTAAGCAAATCCTGACCGACATCGCACGCGCTATCGTTGACACGCCCGACAGCGTTACCGTTGAGGAGACTGTGGACGGCGACGATATCACCTTTGTGCTCTCGGTTGCCGAGGAGGACACGGGTATGGTGATCGGCCACCACGGCAAGATCGCCAAGGCGATCCGTTCTGTGATGAAGGCCGCCGCCAACACCTGCGGCAAGCGTGTGACTGTCGAAATCAAGTGAAAAACAAAAAGACCTCATTGAGGTCTTTTTGTTTTTTCGTATATGGCGTCCGAAAGGGCAATGAAGTCCCGGGTGGAGAGACATTCGCCGCGGACGGTGGGGCTGTGCCCCAGCGAGGTAAGGATCTCACAAAGCGTGGGCTTATCGACGGGAGCCGCGCCCGAGAGCGCATTGACAAGCGTCTTGCGGCGCTGAGCAAAGGCTGCGTGGATCACGCGGAAGAATAGCGGCTCCGAAAGCACCGCGGGGGGCGTGGCGTAAAGATCGATGCGGACAACGGCCGAGGAGACCTTGGGGGGCGGCAGGAAGCACCCCGCCGAAACAGTAAAGAGGCGCTGTACTCTGCCGTAATAGCCAAGCACCGCGGTAATGGCACCATACTCTGCCGAGCCCGCGGCGGCGGCTAAACGGTCGGCCACCTCGGTCTGGATCATCACCGTCACCGAGGTGAGGGGGAGATGCGATTCCAAAAGGCGCATCAGAATGGGCGTTGTAATGTAGTAAGGCAGATTGGCGCACACGGCCACGGGGCGGCCATCAGCCTCCCTCTCGATGAGGGCGGCAAGGTCAACCTTCATCACGTCACCCTCAATGACGGTGACGTTACCGTAGGGCGCGAGAGTTTTGCCGAGAACGGGAATGAGGCCACGGTCGATCTCGATCGCCACGACCTTCTTGTAGCGCTCACAAAGCTTTTGCGTGAGCGTACCGATGCCCGGGCCGATCTCAAGGATCACCGTATCCTCACTCTCGGCGGCCGAGTCGGCGATGCGCTCGACAACGTCACGGCTGATGAGGAAGTTCTGACCGAATTCCTTGCGGAAGGTGATGCCCGCCTCGCTCATCAGCGTGCGGATCACCGCGGGTGAGGTCAGCTCCATATCAAAGCAGCATCACGCCGGCCTCGGCGCAGATGCGGACGGTCTCCTCGTCCCAGACACTGACCTGCACCTCACCCACGTGGGCACAGCCCATAAGCAGGAGGCAAAGGCGCGACTGGCCGATGCCGCCGCCGATCGTGAGGGGCAGCTCGTCGGAAAGGAGCATTTTGTGGAACGGAAGCTCGGCGCGGTCGGTACAGCCCGAGACGGCCAGCTGGCTCGAAAGCGACTTGGCATCCACGCGAATGCCCATAGAGGAGATCTCCAGCGCGCGGCCCAGCGTTTCACACCAGAAGAAGAGGTCGCCGTTCAGCGCCCAGTCATCATAGTCGGGGGCGCGGCCGTCGTGCGGCTTTCCCGAGCGGAGAGCACCGCCGATGCCGATGATGAAGGCGGTCTTATGCTCGCGGAGGAAGGCGGTCTCGCGCTCCGAGCCCGAAAGGGTGGGGTAAAGGTCCTCAAGCTCCTGCGAGGTGACGAAGGCCACCTCACGCGAGAGGGTGGGAACCAGCTGAGGGAAGGCGGCGTGCAGGCGCTCCGCCGTATCGCAAATGGCGCCGACGATCGCCGTCACGGTGGCCTTCAGATAGTCCACGGTGCGGCTCTCTCTTGTGATGACCTTTTCCCAGTCCCACTGATCGACGTAGATCGAGTGGACGTTGTCCAGCTCCTCGTCACGGCGAATGGCGTTCATATCGGTGTACAGCCCTTCCCCAACGGCAAAGCCGTAACGGGCGAGCGCCAGGCGCTTCCACTTGGCGAGCGAATGCACGACCTCGGCCTCCTTGCCAACAGCGGGGATATCAAAGGACACCGGGCGCTCCTTGCCGCTTAAATTGTCATTAAGACCCGACGTCCCCGTGACGAACAGCGGCGCCGACACACGCTTGAGGTTAAGCGCCGCGGCAAATTCATTCTGGAAGGTCTTTTTGATCAGGGAGATCGCGCATTGCGTGCCGTACGCATCCAGCCGAGGACGGTAGCCCGCAGGGATCGTGCATTTGTTCATGGGCGCACCTTGTGCCTTTCGTTAAAGTTTTTTCGCGAGATGCTCTCGCGGTGGAAAAATTGATGCTGTGTGCCGTTTGGGGACACTGCGAAGCCGTACAAAGGCGTACGGCGAGCACAGTTGTGTTCCCAAGCGGTTCTGGGCGCGATCTTCGCCTTCGCGGATCTCGCGGTAGAAAAATTGATGCTGTGTGCCGTTTGGGGACACTGCGAAGCCGTACAAAGGCGTACGGCGAGCACGGTTGTGTTCCCAAGCGGTGCTGGGCGCGATCTTCGCCTTCGCGGATCTCGCGGCGGAAAAATTGATGCTATGTGCCGTTTGGGGACACTGCGAAGCCGTACAAAGGCGTACGGCGAGCACGGTTGTGTTCCCAAGCGGTGCAGAGCGCAATTTTTACCCGCGAGATCAGAAATCGCAGGCGCCGGGAGTTCTATGATAGGGTATCACGTCACGGATGTTCTCCATGCCCGTGGCGTAGATGAGGAGGCGCTCAAAGCCCATGCCAAAGCCCGAGTGCGTGCAGCCACCGTACTTACGGAGGTTGCAGTACCAATACATCGAGTCGGGCGAGATGCCAAGCTCGTTCATACGGCCGACAAGACGGTCATAGCGCGTTTCTCTCTGGCTACCGCCCATCAGCTCGCCCGCGTTGGGAACGAGGAGGTCAACGGCAGCCACGGTCTTGCCGTCATCGTTCTGATACATATAGAAGGCCTTGAATTCCTTGGGCCAGTCGTAAACAAACACAGGAGAGTTGAACTTCTTTTCCGTGAGGTACTTCTCATGCTCACGGGCGAGGTCCTCATCGTACGCGGGCTTGAAGGCAAAGTTCTCCTCGGCGTCTGCCTCCTTAAGGATCGTGATCGCATCGTGGAAGGAGATGCGGACGATCTCGGAGTTGATGAGGGCGCGCATCCGATCGCGCAGGGGGAGATTGTTGTACTTTTCAAGGAATTCCAGCTCGGAATTGCACTTTTCAAGGATCTTGCCGAGGATCGACTTCAAAAAGTCCTCCTCGATGTCCATAAGGCCGTGGAGATCGACAAAGGCCACCTCAGGCTCGATCATCCAGAACTCGGCGGCGTGGGTACGGGTGTTGGAGTTCTCGGCACGGAAGGTGGGGCCGAAGGTATAGACCTTGCTGAACGCCAGCGCAAAGGTCTCGGCCTCCAGCTGACCGGTAACGGCAAGCGAGGCGTGACGGCCAAAAAAGTCCTCGGCGTAATCGCACTTCTTCCCTTCTGCGGGATCGAAGGTGGTCACGGTGAAGGTGTTGCCCGCGCCCTCGGCATCGTTGGCGGTGAGGAGGGGGGTGTGGACGTACACGTAACCGCGGTCCTGGAAATACTCATGGATCGCCATGGACGCCACGCTACGGACACGGAACACCGCCTGAAAAAGACGGGTGCGCGGACGGAGATAGGCGTTTTCACGCAGAAATTCAAGAGAATGGCGCTTGGGCTGGAGGGGATAGTCCTCGGCGCAGTCGCCAAGCACACGAATGGCAGAAAGGAGGATCTCCACGGAGCCGTTATTCACGTTCTCCACCACGGTGCCCGTGATCTCGGCACAGGAGCCGATCTTCAGCTCAGAAAGGACCGACAGCATGGTGGGATCGCCACCCTCGGCATCGTAGATCAGCTGCAAAAGGTCAAACGCCGTTCCGTCAAAGAAATCGAGGAAGCCCATTTTCTTTTGCTTGCGGTGGTTTCTCACCCAGCCGGAGAGCGTAACGCTCTTACCGAGAAGCTCGGCTTTGGCGGCAAAGAGTTCTCTGATATCCATAAAGATTTCACCTTTCCTTATAAACCTACTAAATCATTATAAGATGATACCACATTTTGTATCCATTGTCAAGGGAACTCCCCGGAAAAAGGCGTTCAGACAAAGTTTTTTTGCTTTTATTTTTCGTTTTCCCTTGACAAAGCTCTCCCCCTCTGCTATAATATTTTCCGTGCTGGTGTGGCTCAGTCGGTAGAGCAGCTGATTCGTAATCAGCAGGTCGCCGGTTCAAGTCCGGCCACCAGCTCCAAGAATCCCCGTTCGCAAGAACGGGGACTTTTTTATTCCCCAAAGGCTTGGCATATCATCGCCGCCCGACTGCGGCGCGATGCTTGGGAAAATGATTTTTTGAATTTTTTATCTTTTTTCATTTTTCTTATTGACAATTATTCTCGATTATGATATACTGATGTCAGAAAGCAAGAAACACAAAAAAAAATAATCAAACATATGGAGGAAACGGTTATGAAGAAATGGAAGTGCAGCGTTTGCGGCGAGGTCGTTGAGGGTGTCAATCCCCCCGAGAAATGCCCTGTGTGCAAGCAGCCCGCCGAAAAGTTTACCGAAATGAAGGATGAGGGCATGACCTGGGCCGCCGAGCACGTGGTCGGCATTGGCAAGGTGGATGCCAGCGAGGAGATCATTGCCGGTCTTCGCGCTAATTTTGAGGGCGAGTGCTGCGAGGTGGGTATGTACCTGGCCATGGCGAGAGTGGCCCACCGCGAGGGCTATCCCGAGATCGGTCTCTACTGGGAAAAGGCCGCCTACGAGGAGGCCGAGCACGCCGCCAAGTTTGCCGAGCTCCTCGGCGAGGTGGTGACGGACTCCACCAAGAAGAATCTGGAAATGCGCGTGGCCGCCGAGAACGGCGCGACCGCCGGCAAGTTTGAGCTGGCCAAAATGGCCAAGCTGGCGAATCTTGATGCGATCCACGACACCGTGCATGAGATGGCGCGTGACGAGGCTCGCCACGGCAAGGCGTTCCAGGGCCTGCTTGAAAGATACTTCGGTAAATAAGAAATGCGTAGCCAAAATGGGCTCGAACCAATACGCCCTCGGCAATAGATTTTCATGTCTTTCGCCGCGGCTCGTCTTGAAAAGCGTGGATATTGCCAGCACTTTTGCCGAAGCAGATCGGAATATCTGCCGATGAAAACCTTATCGGTTCAAGCTCATTTTGGCTACCCCCTGCCCTCGGGCAGGGGGATTTTTACGGAAAGAGCAATATGCCAAAAAACGCTTCCGCTTTTTGTAGAAAAATGTGCCTTGTAATCGTCACAGGCGCATGCTATAATAACATTTGTAGTATTATACATAGCTCCCGGAGGACACCATATGAATACCAAGCGTTTTTTACTTCTCCTTCTCGTGGCATTGGCCTTTACGGCGCTCCTCGCCTCGTGCGAGTTTCTGCCTGCGGGGCTTTTCCCCGGCGATGATACCACGACCTCATCACAAACGACAAGCGAGGTGGCAACCACGACGACCGATGCTTCCGCGGTTACCACCGCAGCTGTGACGACCGGAGCGCCCGCCGTGCAATCCCCCGGCCCCATTGTCAGGGTGAACGTGCTCAAGAATGGCGACCTGCGCATCACCTACAAGTCAAACAAGACGCACAACCTTGGCTCGGTCAAGCTACGCGAGGGCTACAACTCCGCCATTGTTACCGACCACGATCTCGACGAGGGGATCCTTTCGGTCACGCTCACGGATGCCAAGGACATAAACCTTGCCAATACGATGCTGAACGCCACGGGAAAGACGGCCACCTTTCTCCTGCGCGAGAAGGACGGCTATCTTGAGTGGGCGGCCAAGGGCAGCGACAATTGGCAGGTGCTTTGCTCCGCCACTGCCAAGCTGAACGATAAAGGCCCCTCTCCCCTGACCCTCCTCGCCGATGCTGCCGAGTTCGGTAAGGCCGCCGAGGTGAGGGGCAACAGCGTGGTCTTTGCGGTGGACGGCAATTTTCTCCGCTTCCGCGCCCGTGAATGGAAGGACGGCACCGATCTCTGCAACGATGCCTACTACTCGAACACCGGCATGCACTACGGAAAAAATCAGAACTTTAACCTGATCTACCTCAACGAGATCCCCTCCAATACGGCTCTTGGCACCGTGCGTGGCAACGACGGGAAATTTTCGGGCGCCCTCTGGAAGGGGGCGAGCGACGATTGCACGCCTCTCCACATGAACGGCACCTACATCGGCGCCAACCACGGCTACAACATCATTGTCAAGATCCCCAAGGGCAACAAGACCGAGGCCGACATCGGCTCGGTATGGAAGACCGCCTCGGGACAAAAGCTTTGCCTTGTCCGCATTGCCTTTAGCAACGAGCGCGCGGTTGAGGAGCTGTGGCTCTGCCCGTTTGACGATGACGTCATGAAAAGCGGTGACTTCTCGGTCTATACCACATCCGTGGCCAACGGGGGCAAGAGAGTCGAGCTTAAGGCCGGGGACATGCTGACGCACGTGTCCGGCGCTGCCAACGCCAGCGCTATCACCGTCACAGCCGCCAACCCGACGAACGATATGCAGTTCTACGTGGCCATCAACTCGGTCGATCGCCGCGTCTTCCTCAACGGCATTGTCGAGGTGGATCCCACTAAAAACGGCGCCTATGAGGCCGAGTTTGTGGACTTTTA
>JAZRAU010000070.1:0-4791 GCA_045634705.1 Eubacteriales bacterium
AGCTTTTTGCGGAGGTCGATCCCCACGTGACGGAGGGCGTTGGAAATTTTGATGCCGCTTTGGAGCTTTTTAAGCTGGCCCGATTTTTCGGCGGCGGCCATAATGCGCTTGTAAAAGGTCTCCACAAACAGAGGAACGAGAATGAGGTGCGTGGGCTTGAAGGACTGCAGCTCCTCCATAATATAGCGGAGGCCCGAGGAGATATAGACCTCACACCCCTGCGCGAAGTGGCCGACAAAATTGACGGTCGAGCCAAAGGTGTGGTGGGGCGGCAGAGCAAAGAGCGTGCGCTCGGTGATCTGGAAGTTATACATGCCCTGCTGCATATCGAGGCAGATGTTGCGGAGCGAGAGCATCACGCCCTTGCCCTTGCCCGTGGTGCCTGAGGTAAAGACGATCGAGGCCAGAGCCTCCTCGTCGATCTCGTAGTCAAAATAGCTGCGGTCGCCCGATGCCAGCCTCTCGCGGCCCGCGGCCACAAGGGCGGACACGGGGGTGGCCCCCTCGCAGGTGCCGCTCATGGCATACAGGTTTGTCAGCGCCGGCGCCTCACGGCAGACATCGGCCACCTTGGCGGCAAGCTCGGCCGAGAAAAAGATGTGCTCACAGCCCGCGGTCTTGACGATCGAGGCGATGTCCGAGACGGGCAGCTCCTTGTCGATCGGCACCGTCACAGCGCCCACGCACATAATGGCCGTGTAGGAGAGGAACCAATCGACCGAGGCGCCGCCTACCACGGCGATCTTCTTGCCGACAAGCGCCATGGAATGAAGCTCGGTGGCCAGGGCGCGGACAACGTCGCGGCACTCCGAGAAGGTGATGCTCTCGACCTCCTTTTTGTGCGGGTCGGTCTTGTAGCGGAAGGCCACGCGGTCGGGATAGCGCTCGGCCACGTTCTCGGTCATCTCACGGAAGTTCTGAAAATAGGTGGTCTTGTAGTGCGGGTAGTTTTTCTTTCTGTTCTTAAAGGCCATAAATTGTAAATTCTCCTTTGCATTTTATGCGTTTTGGGCGGCTGCCCTTTTTAGATTTCTTTCGTGCAGGCGCACAAGGCGCGGGAAATGACTGCGGAGAAGCATCAGGGGGAAGAGGCTTAACACGGCATTCACAAGCGCCACGGGAAGCCCAACGCGCAGGGCAAGACCCGGTGCGAGGGGAAGGATCAGAAAGCCTGTGGGGATATTCACGGCGTGAATGACAATGCCGTAGGCGGCCTCCAGGAGATAGCGCCCCGTGTAGGCGGCTTCGCCGGGCGATGCCAGCGTGCGCTTATAGAAGCCCGTGAAGCAGCCAAGGTCGGGAACAAAGCGATCCCACCGCTTAACGCCGAGTGCGCGGTAAAGGCGTGCCTCGCGCTCCCCCACACAAAAGAGACGGCGCCCGTAAGAAAAGCGGCGCTCGGGCAGGCGGCGGATCAGAAAGGCAAAGACACCGTCCACCAGAATGACCGCGGCGGTGAGAAAAACGACGGAAAGCGCCAAGGAAAGCGGGGCCAGTCCCTCGGCAGGGAAGGCGAGGTTCAGCGCGGTGATGAGGGCCATGGAGACGAGAATAACGGCAAGGTAGATCACGGCGCCGCCTCCTCTCGGTAGCGGACGGGGTGACGGTAGACCTCCTCATAGGTTCGGCACCAGGCGGTGTAGTTCTCGGCGGCCATTCTCTCGGCGGCCTCGCGCGGAGGGAGGCCTTTGTCGGGATAGAGGGGCGGCAGGATATGCACGGTATGGCGGGGAATGGGAAATCCGTCCTCCCCCACTGTATCGGAATCGCTCATCGTGATGAAGAAGGGAATGACGGGCACGCCCGCGCGCACGGCCATGGTGTAGGCTCCCGGCTTGCAGGGGCGCGGCTTTTTGTAGTTCCACCACATGGCCTGCTCGGGATAGATGAGGATCCTCTCTCCGCGGCCAAGGAGGGTATCGGCGGCACGCATCACGGTGGCAAGACCGCGCGGCGAGGACGAGAGCGGCAGGGTGTTGCAATGGCGGAACAGGTAGCCGTAAAGCCCAGGGAAGGAGGTGTAGTTGCCCTCGCGAATGACTTTATAGAGGCGCCGTTTGCCAAAGGTGTGGCGCACCGAACGCCACACGGCGTAATTATCGAGCGCCGAAAAGTGGTTGCAGGTCAGAACGGCGCCGCCCGTAACGCCGAGGTAGTTGTCAAGGCCGCGCACCTCATCAAGGAGAAAGGTGCCGCGGCGGATCATCGTCTCGTAATGGTGCGTGGCCACGCGGTTGGCTATGGCCGTTCCAAGGCGCGTTGTCGGGCGCTCGCCGAGGTAATCGATCTTGGTGTAGTCGAGGGGGACTGTGGGGGGATCGTCCTCCACGTCACGGTCGAAAAGGCCGCGCGCCTCGTAGTCACGGATGCGTTCGAGAACGCGCAGACGGTCGGGCGCGGGAGTTGTCATGGGGGTGCTCATAGAAGGCCCGTGCACCGCTTGGCAGCGGCCGTCACAGCCGAAAGGCGGCTCTCGCGCCTCTCGCGGCGCTCGCGGCGCTCGCGGAGGATCTCGCTCTTGGCCAGCTCCACCAGCCTCTCGTAGCTCTGGCGGTCACGCTCACGGCGGTCATCGTCATAGCCCGAAAGCTCGGCGCGGAGCGCTTTTCCGTAGGGCGTTTTGTCGGCGTAATGCCAGAACTCGTCCGAAAAACGGACATCCCCGTAGTGCCAGGGCTTGCGGTCCAGCTTGTAGTGGACGAGCTGCGGTGTGACCTCTCCCTCCTCAAGGGGTGAGGTGTTCCACGCATCGGGGAGCAGGCGCACGGCGCCGCGGCAAAGCACGTTCAGATAGTCCTCGTCCTGCGTAACGACAAAGCGGCGGCGCGAGAGCAGGTCAAGGAAGCGGTCAAGGATACGGTCGCGGCGGAAGCGGTCAAGGTTCATCACGAGAACGCCCGCATTGAAAAACTCGCGGCGCGGAATGGAAAAAAGCGTTTCCACATACCGCCCGAAAACGTCGATCCGCCACATCACGTCCTCGGGAACGGCGGCCACCAGCACGTCATCGGTGGGGGTGGAGTAGAGGTCGGCAATGTCCCCCGTGACGACGATATCGCAGTCAAGGTACAGCGCCTTGTCGTACTCGGGGTACATCTCGCTGATGAAAAGACGGAGGTAAGTCGCGGCCGAGTAATAGTCGCGCAAAACCAAGCGGTCGGCAAGCGGCGCAATGCGCTCGTGCATATTGACAAAGTGAATGGAGGCACGCCCCGCGGCGATCTCGCAGAGGGCGGTGCGGTTTTCTTCGGAAAGAGAGGTGCTGAGGATGTGGATACGGATATCGTTGTCGCCTTTGGTGTTATCGAGGAGCGAGCGCAGCGCCACGCCGAGCGCGGGCGCGTAAGCGTCGTCGGTAGCAAAAAAGACGGGAATGGTCATGGTTTTCATTGTGTATTCTCCTTTGTTGTTGGCCAAAACGGCGGTGTGTCCGTTTTTGGCGATCGTCATCGGAGGGGCCCACTCCAAAACCACCTACAGTATAGCTCGCCGCAGAGAAAAAAGCAAGAAACGCCGTCGCCGTCCCTCTCTCCGCGTGCGGGGCGGGGGCGTAGAATTTTGAAAAAAGGGCTCTACGGAGAGTAGAGATGTCGAAAACCCTCGGATTTTCGGGGAGAATTCGATTATGGGAAAGCATCGCCGCCATGCGCCCGCGAGAGAAAAAACAAAAAGCAAGCGGCCCCAAAGGAAGGGGGAACGCTTGCTTTAACGAAAGGTTTTGTTTACAGAGTGGAGGCGCAGCTTACTGCGGCAGGGGCGGCGTGCCCTTCTTTTCGTTCGCGGGGCGGGTGACGATCGTTTCCCCCGCGGCGAGCGAATGCGTGAGCCACACGTTACCGCCCACCACGGCGTTATCGCCGATGACGGTGCGGCCGCCAAGGATCGTGGCGCCCGCATAGATGACCACGTGATTGCCGATGTCGGGGTGGCGCTTGATGCCCTTGACAAGGGTGCCGTCCGCGCCGACCTCAAAGTTCTTGGCACCGAGGGTGACGTGCTGGTACAGGGTGACGTGCTCGCCGATCGTGGTGGTCTCGCCGATGACAACGCCCGTGCCGTGGTCAATAAAGAAATAACGGCCCACGGTCGCGCCCGGGTGGATGTCAATGCCCGTACGCTCGTGCGCGTGCTCGGTCATCATACGCGGTAGGATCGGCACACCGCGCAAAAAGAGCGCGTGCGCGAGGCGAAAGGTGCTGATCGCCGTAAAGGCGGGGTAGCACAGAATGATCTCGTCGGTGTGGCGCGCGGCGGGGTCTCCCTGATAGGCGGCGAGGATGTCGGTTTTGAGAACGTCAAGAATCTCGGGCAGCTCGGCAAGAAAGCTGTCGGCCACGGCATCGCGCTCCTCGCCCTCGGCCATAACGTAGGAAAGCGCGGTAAGGAGGGTCGCACGCGCCGTCAGCAGGCGTTCCTCGCGCAGGGTGGGGGAGTCGGCGGCGGGGGTGCCGACGTGGCGCGGAAAGAGGGCGGCCAAAAGATCGTGAATGAGGGTGGGCACGCATTCGGCAAGCCCCAGGTAGGAGGGCCCCCCCTCCTCGGCGGCAAAGAGGGCCGCGGCGGTTTCTTTTATCAGGCGGTTGTCTTGCATAGCTTTTATCCTTCTCCGTACAGTGACGACAGATAGCGCTCGCCCGTGTCGGGCAGAATGACGGCGATCCTTTTGTCTTGGTTTTCGGGGCGCTTCGCCAGGCGGTGTGCGGCCGCGAGCGCCGCCCCTCCGGAGATGCCGGAAAGCACGCCCTCGGTGGCGGCCAGGCGGTGCGCGGCCTCGGCGGCCTCCTCCTCGGT
>JAZRAU010000071.1:0-4037 GCA_045634705.1 Eubacteriales bacterium
CATTGAGGAGCTTGAGGCGGGTATTTACGATACCAACGACAAGAACCTTTCCGCCGAGGAGTTTGCTATCAGCAAGATCTCCGCGCTCCTTCGCGGGAAGTCGATCCTTGACGAGGCCGCGCACCGCCTTGTCTTTGACAACTACTATACGGGTGACGGCCTTGAGGATATGCGTGTCCTTCTCGGTCTTACCGGCAAGATCAACGTCGACGTGGAGGCTATGAAGGCCGCGGCCGAGGTCGCCGTCCGAGGCAGCCTCAGCACCGCTGAGCTTACCGCACTTAAAACGCAGATCGAGGAGCTTGTCAAGGAGATCTCGGATAACCTCACCGCCAATCTCTATGCGGAGCTTGGTGCGATCCTCGGTGGCACCCCCACCGATGCCGATGTGGCACTCTTCAATAAGATGATCTATGGCGACTTCAATGACGCCAAGATCGCCGCTATGGCGGCCGGCCTTTCGGTGACGGTTGAGGGACAGGGACTCACCGATCTTGTCGCCTTCGTTAAGGAATGCCGTGCTGACGGCGTTCTCCTGGCCGTGGCCGACTCGCTGACGGTGGATTACAACTTCAACGAGACCGAGTCTGAGGCTACCGACGGTGCCGATTACATCGATACCGACTACACGCTCCGTGATGAGCGCCTCGTCATGGTGACGTACAAGAAGGCCGATAACACGATCGTGCGCTTCGTTCTCAACTACAATCTCTTCGACGTCACGGTTCGTATTGACGGCGAGGTCCACACCATTAAGTCGTACGACTTCAAGCGTATTGATCCTGCAAATCCGACGGGAGGGGAGGGCTAACACATGTCTAAGCTGAAAGAACTTTTTGCAACTGCTATCGACAAAGTGGCGGCCGCCTTTGTGTTCCTCGCCAAAAAGTGCGCCCCCGTCACCGGCCCCGTGGGAAAAGGTCTTAAAAAAGCCGGCAAGGCGATCCGCCTTGCCGGGGATAAGACCGGCATCTCGAAGCTCGTCATCCCCTCCTCGCTGGAAAAGCGCAAGGCGCGTGCGGGCTGGCTCTTTGTTATGCCCTTTGTCCTCGGGATCCTGTTCCTCTATCTGCCGATGATCATTGATTCGATTGCCTTCTCTCTCTCCGTGTTCGTTAAGAACAAGGGCGGCGGAATGGGGCTTTCGTTCGTCGGCTTCCAGCACTATCAGGAAGCTCTGCTCAAGGATGTTACCTTTACGGAACAGCTCCTTGCGGGCATCAAGCAGCTTCTCTTTGATGTGCCGGCTATCGTTATCTTCTCGCTGTTCGTTGCCGTCGTTCTTAACCAGAAAATGCTCGGCCGTGCCGCATTCCGTGCGATCTTCTTCGTTCCTGTTATCCTCTCGACGGGTCTTATGGACACCATCAACGCGAGTGATATCCTCTCGGAGAACATGGGGGCTGAGGGCGGTATCGATACGGGCGGCGGAACCGACGCCACGACCGAGATCGTTTCGGCGCTGGATATCCAGGCGCTCTTTGCCAACATGAAGGTCGGTACCGAGCTGGTTGGTTACGTTACCACGCTCGTTAACAACATTTACGACATCATCAACCGTTCGGGTGTCCAGATGCTGATCTTCCTCGCCGGCCTGCAGTCGATCTCTCCCGCCATTTATGAGGCGTGTAAGATCGAGGGCGCTACGGCATGGGAGACCTTCTGGAAGATCACCTTCCCGATGATCAGCCCGATGATCCTCGTAAATGCGATCTATACGATCATCGACTCCTTCACGAGCAAATCGAACGTCGTTATGACGTACATCGCGTCGAAGAACGACCAAGGAAACATCGCAACGGCTATGGCATGGATCTACTTCCTTCTGATTATGTTGATCATCGGGGTATTCGTGCTCATCGCCTCGGCCTTCGTTTTCTATCAAAAACGTGATTAAGGAGGTGGAAAAGATGAACGCAACCGAAACCAAAACCACGCGCGTTACCAAGGAAACCAAGAATCGCATTCGTGTTGATTACGAGGGCAAGATGTCCTTCTGGCAGCGCCTTAAGCAGAAGATCTTTTCCACTTACTTCCTCACCCAGGTCGTTTGGTACGCCTTCCGCTTGCTCCTGATGATCGGTATCTCCTATGTTATCCTGTTCCCCTTCTTTTCGAAGGTAGCAGGCTCCTTCATGGGTTACGAGGACTTTGTTGACGTCACCGTCCGTGTTATTCCGAAGCACTTTACCCTGGATACCTACAAGGCGGTGTTCCTTGAAAACAACTATCTGGATGCTTTTCTGAACACCACGATTCTCTCGGTCGCTTCGGCCCTCTTGCAGACCTTTGTCTGTATGCTGATCGGCTACGGTCTTGCCAAATTCAAGTTCCGTGGGAACGGTCTTGTGCTGATCCTTGTGGTTCTCACCATGATCATCCCTCACGAGACGATTCGTCTGGCCATGACGCAGAGATTCCGTTACTTTGACCTTGGCGGCATCATTACCCAGGGCGGCGGCCGTGTGATCCCCGGTCTCTTTGAGCTTTTGGGCTTCGACTTTGACGGCAAATCCGCTGGCCAGCAGCTTCCGATCCTGCTTGACACCTTCTGGCCGCTGCTTATCATCTCGGCCACGGGTCTCGCCTTCAAGAACGGCCTTTACATCTTCATGATGCGCCAGTTCTTCCGCGGCGTTCCCGATGAGCTTGAGGAATCGGCGTACGTTGACGGTGCCGGCACCATGCGCACCTTCTTCTCGATCATCATTCCGCTGTCGGTCCCGATGATGATCACGGTGTTCCTATTTGCCTTCTCCTGGCAATGGACCGATGAATTCTACACCACGCTCTTCTTCACCACGGGTAGTAAATTTACCCTGATGCCGGATATCGTGGCCATACCGCCCTCGCTTGAGATCAACTACGCAGGTCAGAGCCTCTTCTACTCGGCGATCAAGAATACCGCCGGTATTATGATCATTCTGCCGCTGGTTATCGTGTACCTTTTCTGCCAGAAGTATCTGGTGCAGGGTATCGAGCGCTCGGGTATCGTTGGCTAATTCTCGCAGGCGAATTTCGCGTTCTGCCGCGGATACGAACACAACCTGCTCGCTGTGCGCCGTACAGCCTTGCAGCGTCCGTCTCCACGCCATAGCTTCAAAATTCCCTCTCCGAGAACCAACACAAAAACCAAAAAGCCACCTCGTATGAGGTGGCTTTTTTATCGTGGGGGCAGACGTTCTCGGCGACCCGTCATAGAAACGGGACGCACGGGTAAAGGATCCCCTGCCTGTGGCAGGGGATCCTTTGTTATTTATTTCGCAGGAGTAAGCTTCACAATGGCATACCCCGCACCCGTCGAGGACACCGTGATGCCGCCCTCGGCAATGACGTCCGAGGAAACGGTAAAGGTGTCGGAGCCTTCAATGACCTCGGCGTTCATGCCCACCATGTAGTCAGGGAGAGACGACACGGTGCGCTCACCGACCGCATCCGCCGTGTGGAGCGAGAGATAAATGTCTTCGCCCACCCAGTACCAGTTGATCGCGGTGAAATCCTCGTCCGTGGCTTCCGAGGGAGCACGGTAGGAGATGAAGTCAATGCTGTCACCCGCCTTGAGAGAGCCGCCCGTCATGAGGTGCGGATACATCTTCAGAGTGGGGGCATAGAAGCCGAGGCTGCTCTTAAGGAGGGGAAGGCGCGTCTCGGGAACGCCGTAGCCGTACTCGGTGTTATAACCAAGGTTCATCGCCTTGCTGCCGACGGCATCGCTCATCTGGAAGTAGGAGGATACGGGAGTGTTAGGATCCAAAAGATCGGACCTTCTGATCGTGATCTGCGCGGAGGAGGAGTCATGCTCTGTCGGCACGTTATAATTCGTGGTGCCGGGGAGATAGACATAGTTCGTCGTTATCTGCTTCTGATTTCCTTCTCCATCCACCACAGGCTTCGTAACAACGAACGTATTGGACTGCACACCGCTGATCATCCCCAGCTTGGGAATGTCCTTTTCAAACACATAATCGGTGTAGACGACCACCGAGCCGTTCTTATGGAAGCGGTAGGTGTTGTACACGGTCATGTACGCCTCGCCG
>JAZRAU010000072.1:0-15069 GCA_045634705.1 Eubacteriales bacterium
AGAGGAGCCTGCCCCTGCGGCCGCCCCCGCCGAAAGCAAGATCCTTGCCGCAAAGGATGAGAGCGTGGTCGTGCGCCTGGTGAGAGTGGAAAAGCCCGCCGAGGAGCCGGCCCCCGCCGCCGCGCCCGCCCCCGCGGTTGAGGAAGGCCCCAAGGTTTACGGCAAGTACGAGTTTGATCTTGCTCCCGACGGCTACCGCTTCTATCTCGTCGCCAACAACGGCCAGCTGCTGTACGAGAGCATTGGCTTCACCTCCATGGAGGGGGCCATTGTGGGCATCGATACCTTCCGCCGCGCCGTGGAGGGTGGCAACTTTGCCATTATCTCGGATAAATATAACCGTTACCGCTTCGTTCTCAACCGCAAGTATTACGGTGAGAACTATTCGACCCGCGCCCAGTGCGAGAAGTGCGTTGAGTCGGTCAAGCGCTTTGCCCCCGATGCCGTGGTCACTGAGTTTGCCCCCACCGAGGAGCAGATCGCGGCCTTTGCCGCCGCTAAAGCCTCGCTCCGAACCGTGAAGGACGTGGATTGGGATGCCGTGGAGGCAAGGGAGGCCGCCGCCACCAAGCTCGGTAAGTTTGAGATCTCGCGTGAGGAGGATAAGGAGTACCGCTTCTACCTTGTCGCCAACAACGGTCAGGTGCTCTACACGGGCAAGAACTATCAGAAGCTTTGTCAGTGCCTTGCGGGCATCAAGTCCTTCAAGCGCGCCGTTTACGTCGGCAATTTCTCGATCGATCAGGATAAGTTCGGTCGCTTCCGTTACATCCTCAAGAACATCGGCGTGGCCCCCGCCTTCATGGGCGAGTCCTACACCACCCGCAAGCAGTGCGAGAGCTCCATTGAGTCGGTCAAGAATTTTGTTGTGACTGCTGAGATCGAGATCCCTTCTGCCGATTAAGGGCGGCAAATTCGGGCATAAATCACCGTTTCCTCCCACTCGCCGTATGTCAATACGCCTTCGGGTCGGAGAACGGCGATTTCTGCTCCGAATTTCCATGTCCTTGGCATCGGGAGCTTGCTATCACCGTTTCCTCCCGCCGCCCGTCTTATTTACAAAAAAGAGCGCAACCGCAGTTGCGCTCTTTTTATTTACTTTGCTTGGCTCTTTCGCTGTCCAAAAGCGCCGAAAGCGAGCCGAGGAGCGCCTCGTAGCGCCCGTCGGTCATCGGTTCGGCCGGCTCCTTGACGGCAAGCCCCAGAAGATAATGCGGGTCAAGCGAGAGGATCTCGCAAAGGCGGCGGAGCTGGGTAAGGCTCGGCTCCTGCATATTCCTTTCGAGCTTTGAGTAGTTCGATTGGTTCATGGGGATCTTGTCCGCCATATCGCGCTGGGAGAAGCCGCAGCGCTCACGCGCCGTCTTGATCTTTTCACCAAAGGTCATGGCTCATCTCCCAAACCGCGCGGCCTCGTAGGCGCGCGTGACGGCTCGCTTGCCGCGGGCATCCACGACCTCAAAGCGGAAATATCCCATATCGGGGCGGATCCTGAATTCGGCTCCGGTCAGCTTTCCAAAGCGGCGCTCGGCGCCGCGATCACCCGTGCGGAGCAGGATCTCGGTCGCCTCGGAGGTGGTGATACGGGCGATGCCGTCCTCAACCCAAAGCTCATGAATTTCTGGCCCCTGTGAGGCGTAGGCATTGCCCGCCTTCAGGGCCGCTGTGATCGCGGTGTAGGCGAGAGCCTCGGCCTTGATCATCATAAACCCGGTAAACAGCTCGTTCGTGGGATCCTCGGTATCGCGCGCGTGGCTATCGTCTGCGGCGATCGGCAAAAGCGAGGTGTGGCCGCGGCGCAGCATACGGTCAAAGCGGGTGGTGTTTCCGTCGTCGCCAAAGCCCCAGGAGTAGGAGGCGCCGTTGTGAATCTCCATACCGTCCAGCCCCTCGAGAGGCAAAAAGTCGTCTCCCGTTTGGAGCGAGTAGCTCGGGTGGTTGTAAAAGACGAGGAAGCCCGCGGCGTGCGCGGCGCGGATCAGGCGGTTGGCAAAGATCGGGGAATAGTTGTAGGCGTACACCGTCTCGCCCGTCGTGCGGACACGGGAGGCGTACTGCCCCGCATTCCCACGGAAGTCACCCCGCGGCAGGAAGAACACCTGACGGTCGGCCTCGGGGGTCTCGGCAATCAGAGAAAAGTGATAGGTGCGGGCGGCGTGATCCCAGGGCTTTGCCTCGTTAATGGCCAGCTCCCAGCCGTTGAGCGCCAAAAACTCGCTGTCCGAAAGCGGGGTCTCGTCGATCATGACATCGTGGTCGGTGAAGGCCACCACCGAGTAGCCGCGCGCCTTGTAGGCCGCCTTGAGCTCGGCGGGCGTCATCTTCCCGTCCGACACCGTGGTGTGGGCGTGAAGGTTGGCCTTATAAAAGCGCCCCGTACGGGGAAGCAGATACTCTCTCATTGCGGAAGTCCTCGTTTCAGAAGCAGAGTTTTTAAGAGTGCCGCTTGGGTCTTACCGTCCTCGATCTTGCCCGCAAGGATCTCTTCGCAAAGCTCGGTCAGCGGACGGCGCTCAAGGCATAGGAATTCGTCATCGTCGGGAGAAGCCTCTCCCCTTTCTAAGCCCTCAGCGAGGAACATCTCGATCCTCTCACCCAAAATGGCGGGGGAGGGAATGTAATATCCAAGCGAGGTGAGGTGCCTTGCGGTATAGCCCGTCTCCTCGCGCAGCTCACGCAGGGCGGCCTCTCTCGTGTCCTCCGTGGGGCCGTCCAGCTTTCCCGCGGGGATCTCGTAGATCACGCGCGAGAGGGGATAGCGGTATTGGTATTCCATAAGCACCGTACCGTCCTCAAACAGGGGAACGATAGCCACAGCGCCGTTGTGCAGAACGGTCTCCCGCGTGGCGGGCTTGCCGTTCGGCAGGGTGACGGTATCGCGCACAAGATGCACGATCACGCCGCGGAAGATCTCCTCACGGGAAACAAAGCGTTCAAGAAGCTCGGGAGTATGGTCCTTCATGGCTCGTCCCTCCTTACAAAACATAGAGAATACACTGTTATTATATCACGGTTCCCTCGTCTCCGCAAGGGATTTCTCCATATTTTTGTAGGCCTCGGTCATCGCCTCGGCCGCTTTCTCCGGCACAAGGCCCAGGAGCGACCGCCCCTCGCGGAGGGCGCTCCGCACAGCGGTTGAGGACACGTCCGAAAGCCCCTCGCCCGTGGGAAGAAGCACGGTCGCAACACCGCCGCGGTCAAGATTGTAGGCCGCCATGGCCTCCTCGTAGGCGCGGTCGGCCGCGTTTCGCACGCCCTTGACAATGGCGGAAAAGCCCCCGTCCTTGGCGTAATCGGCCACCATACCGTCGCAAAAGGCCACCTTGACGTTGGCAAGATGCGCCGTCGCCAGCCGCAAAAAGCGCACGCGGTCGGGGTAGGAAAAGAGCCCGCGCTTTTCGGGATTGATAAAGACCGCCACCGTCACCTCGCCGTATTCGCCGGCCGTGCGCTCAATAAGGTCGAGATGTCCGAGAGTGCAGGGGTCAAAGCTCCCCGGCATCAGTGCCTTCATCATCACCCCTCCATTCGTAGATCGCCATGTGTGAGACCGAGTAGCGCGCCGCCTTGCGGAGGACAAGCCCCGTGGGCAATTCGGGAAGACTGTCGGCCCTGCCTGCTTCGGTCACAAGGAGCGCTCCGCGGGCGGCAAGGCCTGCCTCTAAGATCCTCTTTACGGCATCTCCCGCCGCCTCCATGGCGTAGGGCGGATCAATAAAGATAAGGTCGTACTCGTCCCGTCCCGCCGCCTTGCGGATCACGTTGCGGTAATCGCTGATCAAAAAACGGCAATCGCCAAAGAAGCCCGTGCGCTTTGCGTTTTCCTTGACCACAGCCATGGCCTCGGGAGAGGCATCCGCAAAGGTGCAGGCCGCCGCCCCGCGCGAGAGGGCTTCAAGGCCCATTTGGCCCGAGCCGGCAAAGAGGTCCAGAACGCGCCGCCCCGAAAGCTCAAATTGCAGGGAAGAAAAGATCGCCCCCTTCACACGCTCGCTTGTCGGCCGTGTGGCATCCCCCGGCAGAGTGTCAAGCTTTACGCCGCGCGCCCGCCCTGTGATAATACGCATCATACCGTTCCGTCTCCGTTCTTTTTCTCAAAATGGGCGCGGATCCGCCGCGCATCGACCTCTGTGATCTTCGGTAGGGAGGAAAGCTCCCGAACGCTCGCCTCGGCAATGCGCGCAAGGCTTCCGTAATGCGAAAGAAGCAGCTTGGCCTTCACGCTTCCGATGCCTTCAATGTCAAGGAGCGACGAGTGGCGCAGCGTCTTTCGCTTCTTCTTATGCACGCTGTTTACAGCAAAGCGGTGGGCTTCTTCCTGTATTGTGTAAATAAAACTATACAATCCTCGGTCGGCGGCGATGCTGATGTCGCCCTCGCCGTCCGAGAGAGCACGCGTTTTGTGGTACTCGTCCTTTACCATGCCGAAAACGGGAATGTCGGCCCCCGCCTCGGAGAGCGCCTCCCGCGCGGCCTTCACCTGGCCGCGGCCGCCGTCCACCAGAATGAGGTCTGGCGGTGTGCCCAAGGAGGGCGAGCCGTCGCCAAGGTGGGAGACCCGCCGCGAGATCGCCTCGCGCATGGCGGCGTAATCGTCCACGCCCTCCTGCCCCGCAATGCGGAAAAGGCGATACTCGGAGGGCTTTTTCCTTCCCTCGCAAAAC
The DNA here is from genome assembly GCA_045634705.1 of Eubacteriales bacterium. Classification (GTDB taxonomy): domain Bacteria; phylum Bacillota; class Clostridia; order Oscillospirales; family CAG-272; genus UBA1740. The sequence goes on from JAZRAU010000072.1 coordinate 4,665, forward strand.
ACGACCATGGAGGCGGTGATCGCCTCGCGGCCAAGCTCCGAGATATCAAAGGCCTCAATGCGGTCGGGCACCACCTCAAGCCCCAGGGCCGAGGCCAGTCGCACCGCCGTGCGGTCGCGCACCTCGCGCTCGGCCTCGCGGCGCTCCAGCGTTAGGCGAGCGTTCTCGCGCGCCATGTCGCAAAGGTGCTTCTTTTTTCCGCGCTCGGGCACCAGCACGCTGACGCGGCGCCCCGCCAGCGCTGTGAGCGTTTCGGAAAGCTCGTCAAGATCGTCCTCCTCGGCAGGGAAGTCGAGGAGCAGCTCGTGCGGCACTCCGCCCGTACGGTAGAGGCCGCCAAGGAAGGTAAAGACCGCAGGGGGATCGGTCAGCTCCCCCGCAGACAGGGGATAATCGCATTTGGAAACCAAGGCTCCCTCGCGGATCGAAAGGAGGGACAAAACGCCGCCCCCCTCGTCGCCCCACATAGCCACGGCGTCACATTCCACGTCGGGATCCGAGACCACGCGCTGCTTATCGCGCAAGCGGCGGAGCGCCGCGGCGGTGTCGCGCAGGCGTGCGGCCTCCTCAAAGCGTTCGTCCTCTGCGGCCTTGGCCATGGCCCTTTCCACCGTCTCCACGGTGTCTCCGATGTGGCCGGAAAGCACGCGGCGCACGCCCCTCACCACCTCGGCGTATTCCCCCACGGGGGGGAGTGCGCGGCAAAGGGCACGGCAACGCCCCATATCGGCATAGAGGCAGGGGCGTTCCTTGCCCACGTCCTCGGGAAAGCGGCGGCGGCAGGTGGGCAGGCGGAAGGCCCGTGTGACCGCCTCCAGGGCGGCGTAAGCCTCACTCATGCCCGGGTAAGGGCCAAAGTATTCGCCGCGCCCGTCCGCGCGGTCACGCGTGACAACAAGGCGGGGGTAAGGCTCGCTTGTCAGCTTCAGGTAGGGGTAGGACTTGGCGTCCTTCAGCTTGATGTTATAGGGGGGCTTATGCTTTTTGATGAGCGTGTTTTCCAGCGTGAGCGCTTCCATTTCGCTCCCGCAGAGGACGGTGTCAAAATCGGCCACCGCCGCCACCATGCGCTCGGTCTTTCGGTTGTGCGCGCCGACAAAATAACTGCCAACGCGGTTTTTAAGCTTTCTTGATTTTCCAACGTAAAGAACGCGGCCGTCCCGATCCTTCATAATGTAGATGCCCGGCTCGCGTGGCAGGGCGGCGGCCTTTTTACGGAGGAGGGTAAGGCGTTCCTTTTCCATAGCTTCCTCTGTGCTCCAAAATCGGATAAAAGGGCAGTTTTGACACTCGATATCAAAACTGCCCTTGGTGTTTTCAGTTGTCGTCAGCTGTTCTGCGAGGCCTCAAATTCGGAAAGTCCGGTTTCAAGGAGCTGAGTGAGCCCCGTCAGCGCGGTGTTCTCATCGGTGCCATCGGCAAGGAGGGTGATCTCCATTCCCTGCGTCACCGCCAGCGAAAGCACGCCGAGAAGGCTTTTGGCGTTCACTCTGCGGTCTCCCTTTTCCACCCAGATGGAGGACTTGTAGGAGTTGGCTTTCTGGATAAAGAAGGCAACAGGACGCGGCGCATGCAGACCTTGACTGTTTTTGATCGTGATCTTGCAGGATACCATAAGCTTCACCTCATTCGTTAAATTCCTACTCTATTATATCAGTTGCGCGCTCTAAAATCAAGGGCTTTTTGAAAAAACGGCGAAAGCCGGGCTCTTATCTCTCCTTAGCGCGGAAAAGCCGCACCTCGGTGGCGGCGGTGGTGCTTTCCGCAGGCGCCTTGGTGAGGTGGCGAGCCGCCTCATCCTCATAGGCACAGCGCTCGGTGGCCGAAAGAAGGCCGAGGAGCAGAAAGAAGAGGTACATCACGCTGCGGCTGTCAAAAAGGGCATCGCCAAAGCCGAGCAGGAGCAGCGCCGTTACGGCCACAACACCGCCAACGGTGAGCAGGCGGAAGGCATTGCCGCGGCTCAGCGTACGCACCGAGTACAGTGTCCGCGAGAAATAGGAAAGGAGAAGGAACAGAAGCACAAGCCCAAAGATGCCAAGCTGTGCTGTAACGTGCAGATAAAGGTTGCCCGCATCGGCGGCGTCGGCCCCATAGACGGCAAGGAAATCGCGCAGGCCGTCGTCATAGCCAAAGCCCACTCCAAAGGGGTTGTCAAAGAAAAGGGAACGCGCGCTGCGGTAGAGCGAGAGGTGCGCCGCCACCGCCACCCCCACCTCCTCGCCGAGGAAGGAAAGGAAGGAGGCAATGGCTGTGTGAGCCGCCTCGGGCAGAAAGAGAAGCACGGCGGGCAAAAGCATCACCGTAACAAAATAGCGCCCTGCCAGCCGACGCACGTCGAGAAGGTAAAAGAGAACAAGCGAGAGCACAAGCACCGCATAAACGGGAATGTCAAAGGACAGCACCAGCGCCCCGAACACAAGGAGCAGGGAGGGGGTGTAGCGCCAGGCGGCGCGCTTTGTCTCGGTCACAACGGTCAAAAGGAGGGGGACGGCGGCAAGCAAAAAGGCCGAGAGGGCCCGCGATCCGCCAAGCACGGCGAGCATCTCTCCCACAAGGCGCATAGGCTCGCCGGCGAGAAGCTCGGGCGCCGTCAGCTCCACCACCCCCTCGGCGATCGAGAGGGCAGAGAGGAGAGCCACCGAAAAGAGCAGGCCGCGGATGAAGAGCAAGAGCGTCCGTCGCGAAGCCAGCAGGTTGGCGGCCAAAAAGTACCCACCGAGGATCAGCACGGCCGTCATAACGCCGTCCAGCGTTCCCGCGTTGCCCGAGGGCGAAAGGAACGCAAAAAGAGCCACGGTCAGCGAGAAGAGAAGCACAAAAAGTCCCATGGGCCGGAGCACAAAGGTGCGCTTTCCGAGAAGAAGCTTCAAAAGGTAGGAGATCCCGCCCAGCGCCACCGCCGCCGTAAGGAAAAGGGAGGAGTACGGAAGCAACGGCAAAAAGGGAAAGAGGATCGCTGTCAGGATGAGCGAAAACTCGGGCGAGGACAGCGAAAGGATCACAAACAAAAGCCCCAGCATGGAAAGAAGGATCGCAAAGGGCGATACGTACACCGAAAGGACGGCAAGGCCCAGCCCTGCCACAAGGAAAAGAAGGGCCGGCACCCCGCGCGAGCGCGTCGGGTAAGGACGGGGCAGGGCCAGCGCATCAAAGAGCAGGCGGGAGAAGAAGCCACCCTGCTTGGCGGCGCGGTGCCAAGGCCCGCGCACGGGCAAAAGCAAAAATGCCAAGAGGAGCCACACACCGCCCGTGGCGCCGTCCATGGGCAGCAGCGGAAAGTCGTCGGTAAACGCGGGAAGAATGAGGCAGCGGAACAGCGCGGCAAGGCCCGCAGGGAAAAAGAAAAGCGAAAAGGTGCGAAGCTCGGTCATAAAGAGCGCCGAGCGGCAAAGGTCAACACCGCGGAAAAGGAGTGAGCGCCTCCGCATAGAAAGGCGTCGCGCCGTGCGGCGGCGCGCCGTCTCACGGCGGCGGAGCTCGGAAACCGTCGGGGCGCGCTCATCGTCGCGGCGGTCAAGGAAAAAGGAGAGAAGACGCGCCCCGAGCGCTGTGCCAACGCGGGGTGCCTTTTGCTCTTTTTGTTCGGTTTTTGCCATGGCGGTTCTCCTTTCCTTCAGAATTCCCGGTCGGGGTCAGGTGTCCTTCGGTTCCTTTTTCGCGCGCTTCTTCTTGGGTGGCGGCGCGGGGTGGGCGGCGAGGTAGGCCTCGTAAAGGTCGGGGCGCCGCTCGCGCGTTACGGCCAAGGCGGCCTCCTGCCGCCAGGCAGCGATTTTTTGATGATTGCCCGAAAGCAGGACCTCGGGCACCTCGCGGTCGCGAAAGACGGGCGGCCGCGTGTATTGCGGATATTCGAGAAGGCCCGAGGCGATGCTCTCGTCCTCGTAGCAGATCGGCTCGGCCAAAACGCCGGGCAAGAGGCGTGCCACGGCATCGGTCAGAACACAGGCCGCCGTTTCTCCGCCCGAAAGCACAAAATCACCGATCGAGACCTCCTCGGCCCCGATCTCCTCGATCGCGCGCTCGTCCACGCCCTCGTAGTGGCCGCAGAGAAGCACCAAACGGTCAAGCGCAGCCAGCTCCGCTGCCATGGCTTGATCAAAGCGGCGGCCGCGCGGCGAAAGGTAGATGACCTTCACGCGCTCGCCTTCGGTGGCATCCTTCATCAAGGCCTCATAGCAGGCAACGATCGGGGGGGCTGCCATGACCATGCCCGCACCGCCGCCGTATGGGGTATCGTCCACGTTTCTGTGCTTGTTCTCCGAAAAATCGCGGATATTGTGGCACTCATAGGAAAAGCACCCCGCCTTGACCGCCCGTCCGAGAATGCTGTACGAGAGGAAGGTGTCCATAAATTCGGGGAACAGCGTCATGATCTCAAATTTCATCAAAAAGTCCGGGTATCGGCCGCACGAAAAGCCCGCGCTCGATATCGATCTCCTTTATAAATTCGGGGGCGTCGGGCAAAAGCACCTCGCCGCCCTCGGTCGTGACCACGTAAAGCACGGTCCTTCGCGAGGTATCCACCTCTTTTACGCGCCCAAGGACACGTCCCGTGTCTACGTCATAGACCGAAAGACCGTAGGTCTCGGCATAAAACACACGCTCGCCTTGCGGGTCAAGATCCTCGCGCCTTGCGTAAAGCACACGGCCGCGCAGGGCGGCAGCGGCCTCAGGATCTGTGATCCCCTCGACCGTGGCAAGCAGGCCCCCCTTGTAGGGTGAGGCGTGCAGGAGCCGCATGCCCGTGTACTTCCCGTCAGACCCCCGGAGGTAGAGGGCGGGGAGGGCGGCGGCCACCGCAGGGGTGTCGCACCAGCAGTCGATCTTCAGCGCTCCGCGGATACCGTGGGGCGCCAAAACCTTTCCACATTCTAAATATTCACACTTCATAGTATAACTATATCACGAAAAGGCAAAAAATTCAAGTCCTTTTCGCAAACTGCTCCCGCTCATCAAAGGAAAAGCGGCGTCCCTCGCCGGGAAGCCGCTTTTTGTAAAGTATTCTTTTCCAAAACGCGCCAAAGCTGTGGGAGCGTTACCGCTTTTTGCGGAAATACTCCGTCAGCACAGCGGCGCACTCCTTTCCCAGCACTCCGCCCGTGACCTCGGGGCGGTGATTGAGGCCGAGGGTGTTGAGGTCGACGGCCGAGCCAAACGCCCCCGCGCGCTTATCGTAAGCGCCGAACACCACGCGCGGAAGGCGCGAGTTCACGATCGCCCCGCCGCACATGGGGCAGGGCTCAAGCGTCACATAAAGCGTGCAGTCGGGTAGGCGCCAGCCGCCGCGCACGCGGCACGCCTCCTCAATCGCCACGATCTCGGCGTGGTGGGTGGCCAGCTTATCGGTCTCGCGGCGGTTGCGCGCCGCGGCGATCACACGCCCCTCAAAGACCACCAGCGCCCCCACGGGCACCTCGTCGGCCTCGGCGGCCTCACGCGCCAGATCCAGCGCCATTTGCATATAATAGATATCCTGTTGGTTTCTGTCCACGGGGCACCTCACAAAACGGTAAAGATCAGCATCACGGCAAGATAGGCAGACAGCGGAGAGAGCAAAAGCTCACGTACGCTCCCCCTCTCGGCGCCCTCAGGTACGGGCAGTGTCCACGCCTCCTTTCGCGCCTTTCGGAGAAAGAGCCACCCACCAAGCACGGCCAGCGCACCAACGGCGCCGTAAACGGGGAGCGGCGGCGCCCCAAACAGAAGCAGGAGCGAGACGGCGTTGTTGGAAAGGTGAAAGAGGATCGGGAGAAGAAGCCCACCCGTCAGCTCATATACCGCGGCAAGAAGGAGCCCGGCAAAAAAGGCGTAGGGGATCTGCGCCACGCTTGCGTGCATCAAGGCAAACAGAGCGGCCGAGCCAAAAACGGCGGTGCGCCGCCCCATAGGACGCAGGACGGCAAAGAGCGCGCCGCGGCAGAAGATCTCCTCGCAAACGGCGGGCATGAGGGCATCGAAAAGGAGCGACAGCCCCAAAACGCCGTAGGGCTCGGCGCCTGCGGCCTCAATCCCGACAAGGGTGCAAAATCCCCCCCAAAGGGCGGCCACCGCGGCTGTCAGAAGGACGAAGGAGGGGCATAGCCACAGCGCCGCGTAGCCCGCCCTCGACCGCGGCAAAAGCGAGGGGCGCGGTGTGGGTGCCGGCGCACGGTAAAGAAAGAGAAGCGGCAAAAGAAAGGAGAGAGCCATACCGAGGCGGCGCCACACCTCCCCGGGGAGCGCCCCGGCCGTCATGGCTATGGCCAGCTGAGCAAAGAGAAGAAGTGTGAGAAAGAGGGGGCGCGGTCTCATGCCTTGCCCTCCCCCGACCGTGGCGCGGCACTCGGCAGTTGGGAGAGGATCACGGCCAGAAATACCACAGCACAGCCGATGTACTCGCGCACCGACAGCACCTCACCGAGAAAGAGCGCTGCGCCGATGACACCGAAGAGAGACTCGGTGCTCATCAGGATCGCCGCGGGCGCGGGCGGACAGTGCTTCTGTCCAAGGATCTGCAGGGTGTAGGCGCAGCCGCTCGACATCACGCCAAGGTAAAGGAGGGGCCAGATCACCTTGCCGATCGCGGCAAAGGAGATGTCCTCAAAGAGAAGCGCCAGAACCGTGTTCAGCACCGCGCAGGTGGCAAACTGCACCATGGAGAGGCGCACTCCGTCCGATGTGGGGAGAAAGCGGTCGACAAGCAGGATCTGCACGCAAAAGCAAAGGGCGCAGCAAAGGAGGAGAGCATCCCCCATTGCCAGCGAAAGCTGCTCGTCAAGCGTGATGAGGGCAAGCCCTGCGAGGGCAATGCCGACCGCCAGCCAGAGCCTTGCGCCGATGCGGCGGCGGAAAAGGAGTGCCCCCGCCACAGGGACCAGCACCACGTAAAGCGCCGTAATGAAGGCGGCCTTGCCCGCCCCCGACGAGCCAATGCCCGCCTGCTGAAAGGCCGAGGCGACGGCCAGAGCCGTGCCGCACGCCATGCCGCCAAGCAGCTCGCTTTTTGTCATCGGACGGCGCGCTCGTGAAAAGAGACAGCGCCCGTTCTTCTCGGCACAGTCAAACGCGACGACCGCCGCCGCCAGAACCGCCGTGGCCACCACAGAACGCACCGCCCCGCAGGTGAACACTCCCACGGAGTCGGCAATGATATCCTGCGCGGCAAAGGCAAAGCCCCAGATGATCGCGCCGATAAGGAGCATGATGCTCCCCCGCATACTCTTGCTCATACGCACGTAATCCTTACTGAAATTTATACACGAATTATATCACCCCGGCGCGCGAATGTCAATATTCGCGTTTTTCCCTTTTCCTTGACACCGCAGGGGCGCGTGTGGTAAAATAAAGACATCAAAGAGAGAGGGGGAAAAGCGTGCGCTACTGTGAGGATAACGGTGAGATCACCGTCACCGCCGAGGAGGCGGTCGCCTTTTCTCTCTTTCATTATCTCGGTACCTCGCCCACCGAGGCGCTGTTGCCCCTGGCCCGCGCCGGTGCCGAGGATCGCGTGCGCCTCGGCCTGCCTGCCGAGGGGGTGAGCCTTGCCTGCCGTTTCCCCTCGGGAGATCATACCTTTTGCCTTACTGCCGTGGCGGATGCCGTGACGGGCATGGGGCGCGACCGCACGCTGACGCTTGTCGCCGTCATTGCCGAGCCGCCCGAGACCCCCGCCCCGACCACCGTCCGTGCGGCACGGGCGCTGGCGTACCTCGCCGCCTCCTGCCTCGAGGGAAAAACGCCGCCGCGCCTTTGCATCCTTTACGATAACCCCGCGCTCGGCCGTCATCACAGCACCGAAGAAACGGTCACACAGAAAAAGCTTGCTGCCTTCCTCGAGAGGGTGACAGCGCCCCTCTTTCTCTACGCACAAAACGAGATCGTGCGCGTTTCGCGCCGCCTTCCCGCCATGCGCCGCCTGCGCTTTCCGTACCCCGAAACTCGCCTTTGCCAGGAGGAGCTGATGAGCGCCGTCTTTCGCGCCGTGTGCCGCGGCAAGCGCCTCTTTGCCTCGGCCCCCACGGGCATCGGCAAGACGGTTTCCACCCTGTATCCCGCCGTCCGCGCGATGGGGGAGGGGAAGTGCGATAAGGTCTTTTATCTCACCGCCAAGGCCACCGCGGCCCGCATGGCGGGAGAGACCGCAGCTCTCCTTGGCAAGGACGGCGCCCTGCGTGCCGTGCTGCTGGCCTCCAAGGAGCGCCTTTGTCCTCGCCGCGGTGTGCCCTGCCGCGAGGGCACTCCCTGTGAAAACCGCCGCGGCGGTGCGCGGGAGGATATAGCGCTCTCCGAGCTGGTTGCTCTCGGGCTTCCCCTCATCGGCCCCGAGGAGATCGCCGCCACCGCCGCCCGCCACGGTGTTTGCCCCCACGAGCTGTCGCTTTCTTACAGCATGCTCTCGGACGTTGTGATCTGCGACTACAATTACCTGTTCGATCCCACCGTCCGCCTTTCGCGCTTTTTCTCGCTCGGCGGCCGCTTTGCCTTCCTTGTCGATGAGGCGCATAACCTTGGCGACCGCATCCGCGATACCTACACCGTCACCCTCACCACCGACACCCTTATGGCCGCCCCCCTCCGCCCGCCCGACGAGGGGCGGACGCTCCTTGCCGACGTCCTCTCCTCCCGTGATACCCTCGTCGCTCGGCTTCTGTCGCTTACCCCCGCCCCTGCTGAGGATGGGCCGACCATGCTCCGTTCCCTGCCCGAATGGCTCCCGCTCTCTCTTTCTGAGCTTCTCACGCCCCTCGCTGCTCTCGTGCGCGATCGCCGCACCGTCCTCCCTCCGGAATTTCGCAAGCCCGTTCGCAGGTTTTACTACGATTTGAAAACAATACTTGACACTCTTGCCGCCTACGACGCGGGCTTCCGCCTTGAGGTGTTCAAGACCGAGACGGGCGGCGTGGGTGTCCGCACCCTCTGCCTCGATCCCTCGGGTGTGGTGTCGCGTTGTCTCGGTGACGGCAAAAGCGCCGTTCTCTTTTCGGCCACCCTCTCTCCGATCGCCTATTACCGCGATACCCTTGGCGGTGAGCGTGAGGACGAGGTGCTGGAGCTTGCCTCACCGTTTCTGCGCGACAACCTTGCCGTGGCCGTTATGGATAAGATCAGCACGCGCTATGCCGACAGAGAGGCCACCCTCCCCGAGGTGGGCGCGGCCGTCCTTGCCGCCGTCCGCGCAAGGCGCGGCAATTATATGGTATTCTGCCCCTCGTTTGCCTACGGGGAGGCCCTCTACCGCCACGTGAGGGCACAGGCGCCCGACCTCCGCACGCTTCTTCAGGGGCGCACCATGTCGCCCGCCGAGCGCTCGGCCTTCCTCTCCGAATTTGAAAAGACCGATGACCCTCTCGTGGCCTTTTGCGTTATGGGGGGTATCTGGGGCGAGGGCATTGACCTTCTCGGCGACCGTCTCATCGGTGCTGTGATCGTGGGTGTTGGCCTTGGCACGCCCGACCCCCTGCACGAGGAAATGGCGCGCTACTTCCGCGAAAAGAACGATGAGGGCGCCGAGTACGCCTACATCTACCCCGGTATCAACCGTGTGCTTCAGGCGGCGGGGCGTGTCATCCGCAGTGAAAACGACGTTGGCATTGTCGTCCTCATTGACGACCGCTTTGCCACCCCCGTCTACCGCCGCGCCCTGCCCGCGCATTGGCACGGGCTTTCCTACGTCGGTAACGTGAGATCGCTTTCCGAATATCTGCGGCGCTTCTGGAGCCGCCACCCCGAAGGAGAAGAACATGAAGGAAAAGAACACAAAGAGCCGCATCGTTGAGGCGGCGTGGCAGCTGTTTTACGAGCACGGCTACGATGCCACCACCGTTGAGGACGTGGTGCGTGCCTCGGGCACGTCCAAGGGCTCCTTTTACCATTATTTTGAGGGCAAGGATGCTCTCCTCGGGTCACTCGCCTATCTCTTTGATGCCAAGTACGCTGAGCTGGAGGCCGAGGCCGAGGCCAAGGCCGATGCGTTTGAGTCCCTCCTGTTCCTTAACCGTGAGCTTTTTGATATGATCGAAAAGCGCATTGACGTGGCCCTCCTTTCGCGCCTTTTAGCCTCCCAGCTCATGGCCAAGGGGGAGCGCGCCCTCCTTGACCGCGACCGCTATTACTATAAGCTTCTCCGTCGCATCGTCCTTCGGGGGCAGGAAAGGGGCGAGATCACATCCGCGCGCTCGGCGGGGGACGCCGTCAAGCTTTACGCTATGGCCGAGCGCGCCCTGCTCTACGACTGGTGCCTCTCGCACGGTGAGCAGTCTCTCCGTGAGGTGGCCGCCCGCGTGATGCCCGGGTGGCTCGCCGAGCTTCGTCCGGCAGAGAAATAATTTTCCGTACATTTTTTCGTTCTCATTACGTTCTTGTCATAAATTCATTGATATATAAAGAAAAAACGGCTACTTTTCGTGGTAGCCGTTCTGTTTTT
>JAZRAU010000073.1:0-7979 GCA_045634705.1 Eubacteriales bacterium
CTTCACGCCAAGTTGAACTCCTCTAAAATGAAGATCCGCAAGCGTCGTGAGAACGACCTTGCACGCGCCGCCGCTAAGACGATTGCGATCGAAGCGCGTGAGACCAAGCGGCTGGGCGCTATGGAGTATAAGACGGCTGCCTCTGGCCTTTCCCCCGAAGTTCTTGAGCTTCGCCGCCAGGCCCAGGAGGTGGAGTGCGATATTCGTCGCAAGCAGGGCGAGGAGCGCGTATTTGTTCGTGAATCTAATGCGGAAAAGCGTCTCGCTCGCCGCCGTGTTAGCGATCTTGAAAAGGTTTCGCGCCTGAAGACCGCCCAACGTGCTAAGGCGGGGCAGCGTCTGGGACGTGCCGAGCTTAAATCGGTAAAGACGGTTAAGACCGCGGAGGCGGAGGATTCCCTCCGTAAGGTTGACGCTATCGATCTTGATACCGAGCGCCGTTTGAATGAGAATAAGCTCTATGCGAAGAAGCTTGCTGCTGAGCGTCGCATTGCGGATCGTGAGATCAACAGCGCCAAGAGAAATCAAGAGATCGAGATCAAGGGACTGAAAGACAAGAGCGAGGCAAAACGCCTTGGTGACAACCGTGCGGTACGTATGGCACAAGATGAAGCCCGCCGCGCGCTCAACAAGGAGAAGAACCAGGATTACCTCTACAACAAAAAGATTTCGCTTGATGAGAACATCGATAAGCGCGAGCATAAGCTTGCTCTCCGCGCCGCTAAGGTCGAGGAAGAGAATAGCAAGCGTCTGATCGCGCAGAAGGAAAAGGAGCAGAAGAAAAATCTTCGCCTTGCCGAGCGTTACCGCAAGGATGCCCTTCGCCGCGCCAAGAAGATCTCCAAGATCTCCGGTGTTCCCGTTTCTCAGGTTCCCGCTCTGATGGGGGAGGCCGCTCCCTCCGCCCTTCTTACCTCGGGCGCCGTTCAGGAGACCGGCGTTTCCGGGCTCCGTGAGCCCGATGCGCTTCTCAAGACCTCTTATGCCAGCAATGCTGAGCAGTACAAGGAGTATAAGCGGCGCAAGAAGGAAGAGAAGGCCCGCCTCCGCTACGTGGAGATCGGCGTCAGAAACGACAAGAAGTATTTCAGCACGATTTACGATAAGGGCGAGATCATGGTTGCCAAGCGCACCGTGCGCGTGGCCCGCATTCAGGCTGTGCTTGCCATTGTTCTTATGGTAGCCGCCCTCCTTGCCTGCTTCCAGCCCTTCTATACGATCGATACCAGCCACTACAGCTATTTCCCTGTTGCCATCAAGGATACGATCCTTGACGGAACCGACGAGCTCTCCTTTAAGAGCCTTGTCACCGATAGCTCGGGCGCGGATCTTGTTACGTCGATCGTCAATGGTATCAATTCGTACCTCATTGCGCTTCCTCAGGCCTTTGAGCAGGATACCTTCCTGGCGTTTCTCGGTACATGGGCCGTCATCGGCTTTATGGCTCTGGCGTTGGCCCTTACGCCCATTATCATCATCGCCAATCTGGTGATCGCGGTGATCCGCCTCATCTTCCGCGGCTTTGGCCACGGGGTGGGCATCACGCGTGTCATGAAGAATCTCCGCGCCTCGTACACCTTCCTTGGCTTTACGATGCTTCCCGCTCTCGTTCTGCCGCATGCGACGATGGCATCCGGTTTCCTTCTCTATGTTGGTACCTTTATTGCTGCCCTCGTTCTTATGTTCCTTCTTAACTTCATCAAGAAGTACGAGAAGGGTGACAAGAAGTATCGCAGAAGTGTTCGCTTCGGTGGCCTTGTACGCCTTGTGATTCTCGTCGCGTTCCTGTTTATCTTTGGTACGAGCGGTGTATTCAGCATTGCGACCGCCGGCTCCGAAAGAACCATGATGCTGGCCTCGTTTGCCTGCCTCGGCATTGCGTATATCATCGTTGGATTTGCTTCCCGTGCGGTTACCTCGCTCGGCTTTGAGTTCATCGGTTATACCAAGGGCCGCAGTCTCTCGCACACGCCGCTGATCATCTTCGGTGCTTTGGCTTCGCTTTTGGCCTTTGTGCCTACCGTCCTGGTTCCCGGTCACTTTGACGCCAATGTCTCTCTTGTGATCTCGGGAATTGTGGTGATGCTCGTCTTCCTTGCGTTCACCCTCTTCGGTGGCTTTGTGAGAAGCATCATCGCCAAGCGCTACAACCTCATTGATCCTATCATCAACGCGATCAGCGAGGGTTATCCCCTGAAGTAATTTACGAAAGAACAGCTCACACAGATGTGTGGGCTGTTTTTTTATTTACTAACCGGGCCCTTCCTTTCTAACTGTCTTTGCCGATTTGAGATAAAAAGCAGTTTACATAAAATATTTTGCAAATAGTTTTATATAAAACGGTTGACAAATTAAGAAAAAGGGGTTATACTAAAGATAGAGAAGGAAAGGTGTGATAATTATGAAAAAAAGCGTATATTCACTCACCCTGGCCAATGAGGTCGTAGATAGGATCGACCGAATGGCTTATATGAGCAACAAGACGCGATCGGGGCTTATCAATGATATTCTGGCAGAATATGTCTCCTTAGTAACGCCGGAGATGCGAATGAGGGGCATCATCGGGAAGATTGAGGCTATGCTTTCAGGAGCAGGGGAGCTTCGTCCTGCGGAAAGCCGCTCCGACACGATGCTGACGCTTTGCTCGGCGCTTTCCTATAAATACAATCCCACCGTACGGTATTCGGTAGTGCTGTATCGCGATTCTTCCCCTGTGATCGGGGAGCTGCGCGTTGGATTTCGCACGCAGAATCAGGAGTTATTGACCTGCATGGAGCTTTTCTATCGGGCGTGGATCCAGATCGAGGAGGGGTACATCGGGGAGGGCGAGTATCGGATTGAGAACGGCAAGCTTACTCGCCGCTTGATCCTGCGCCAAAATCCGAACGCCGCCACGGGAGATGCCGAGACCCTCGGAGAACTGATCGGCGAGTATATCCGCACGCTCGATGTGGCTATGAAGGTGTTTTTCAAATCCCCGAATTCTCCCGAGGCTATTGAAGAGATCCAACACCTATACCGTACGCGTCTTTCAGAAAAAAACGATATTGTCTGATAAGAGGTAATTGTATGAACATGAAAAAATATACACAAAAAAGTCTGGAGGCGCTCGGAAACGCTCAGCGCCTCGCTTCCGATAACGGAAATCCGCAGGTGGAGTGTGAGCATCTTCTCCTCGCCCTTTTACGCCAGGAAGGAGGCATTGCGCCTTCACTTCTAAAGGGAGCGGGAGCCTCCTGTGCGGACATGGAGGCCGCCCTTGATGAGCGCATTGCTAAGCTCCCTAAGGCGAGCGGTGCTGAGACCTATGCCTCACGCACACTCGGTGAAGTTCTGACCTATGCGGAGAAGAAGGCCGAGGAAATGAAGGACGATTTTGTTTCCGTTGAGCATCTTCTGATGGCGCTCCTTGAAAAGGGGCCTCGTACGGTCACATTTCTGCTTTCTTCGCAAGGAATTGATGCCAACTCGCTTCTTGTCTCCTTGCGCTCCTTGCGAGGTAACCGCAACGTCCGAACGGATATGCCGGAGGATACCTATGAGGTTTTGAAGAAATACGGGCGAGATCTTGTAGAGGCGGCGCGTGAGCAGAAACTGGATCCCGTCATCGGCAGAGACGATGAGATCCGCAACGTGATCCGCATTCTTTCCAGAAAAACCAAGAACAATCCCTGCCTGATCGGCGAGCCAGGCGTGGGTAAGACCGCCATTGCCGAGGGGCTGGCTCTGCGCATTGTCCGTGGAGACGTGCCGGAAAATCTGCGCGACCGCTCGATTTTTTCTCTTGACATGGGAGCGCTCGTTGCGGGAGCAAAATTCCGTGGCGAATTTGAGGAACGTCTGAAGGCGGTGCTTTCGGAGGTTAAAGAAAGCGAAGGCAAGATCATACTGTTCATCGATGAGCTTCACACCATTGTCGGTGCGGGCAAGACCGACGGTGCCATGGATGCGGGCAATCTTTTGAAGCCGATGTTGGCTCGCGGTGAGCTTCATTGCATCGGCGCCACTACGCTGGATGAATACCGTAAATATATCGAAAAGGACGCGGCCTTGGAGCGCCGCTTTCAGCCCGTGCTTGTGGAGGAGCCGTCGGTTGAGGACACCATTTCCATCCTCCGCGGCCTCAAAGAGCGCTATGAGGTCTACCACGGCGTCAAGATCCATGACGGAGCCCTGATCGCCGCGGCCACGCTCTCCTCGCGCTATATTTCCGATCGCTTTCTTCCCGATAAGGCCATTGACCTTGTCGATGAGGCATGTGCGCTGATCAAGACGGAGCTCCATTCCATGCCGACCGAAATGGACGAGATTTCCCGCAAGATCATGCAGATGGAGATCGAGGAGGCGGCTCTCAAAAAGGAGATCGATGCGCCGTCACGGGAGCATCTCGCCGAGATCCGCGAGGAGCTTTCCTCGCTCCGTGAGACCCTCGCCGAGATGAAGGCAACGTGGGAGAGCGAGAAGATGTCCATTGACAAAACGCGCGCGCTGCGTGAGGAGATCGAGCGTCTGAACGCCGATATCGAAAAGGCGCAAAACGAGTACGATCTGGAACGCGCTGCTGCTTTGAAGTATGGCCGCCTGCCTGCCTTGCAAAGTGAGCTTGCCGCCGAGGAGGCGAAGGAGAGCGAGGGGGCCTCGCGCCGTACTCTTCTCCGTGACGCCGTCACGGATGAGGAGATCGCACGCATTGTCGCCCGTTGGACAGGGATCCCCGTGGCGAGGCTCCTTGAGGGGGAGAGAGAAAGGCTTTTGCAAATGGAAGACCTCCTCCATCGCCGCGTGATCGGTCAGGACGAGGCCGTGACGAAGGTGAGTGAGGCGATCCTGCGCTCTCGCGCCGGCATTAAGGATCCCCGCCGCCCTATCGGATCCTTCCTGTTTCTCGGCCCGACGGGCGTGGGAAAGACCGAGCTTGCCAAGGCGCTTGCCGAAACCCTCTTTGATGATGAGCGCAACCTCATTCGCATTGATATGACGGAATATATGGAAAAGCACGCCGTTTCCCGCCTTATCGGTGCTCCTCCCGGATACGTAGGATACGATGAGGGGGGGCAGCTGACTGAGGCTGTCCGCCGCCATCCCTATGCGGTTGTCCTTTTTGATGAGATTGAAAAGGCTCACCCCGACGTTTTCAACGTTCTTCTGCAGGTGCTGGACGACGGTCGCATCACCGATTCGCAGGGGCGAACGGTGGACTTCAAGAACACAGTGCTGATCCTCACGTCAAACCTCGGCTCGGATACGATCCTTGAGGGGATCATGGATGCGGGAGAGATCACAGAGGACGTGCGCTCGGCTATCGCAGCTCTTTTGCGCCGTTCCTTCCGTCCGGAATTTCTCAACCGCCTTGATGAGACCGTCATTTACCGTCCTCTCACGCGTGAGAATATCCGTGCTATCATTGCGCTTCTTACGGCCGATATCGCTCGTCGCCTTTCCGATCGCCGCATCTCTCTCCGTCTTTCCGATGCCGCGTGCGATCATGTTGTCCAAAAGGCGTACGATCCCGCCTACGGCGCCCGTCCCTTGAAGCGTTTCCTCCAATCGTGGGTCGAAAATCTGCTGGCGCGTAAGATCATTGCGGGAGAGATCGGAAACGATGCTTCGGTTTTGGTTGACGTTTCCGAAGGGGAATTGATAATTTCTGCGGAAAATGTATAAGATCCTCCGCTACGGACGATGATAACGGCAGTAGCCATAAAGGAGGAATATTATGTTTGCACTGACTCCCTTTACGCGCCGCGGCGTTGTGGATTCCTACGATCCCTTCCGTGAGCTGGAAAACCTGGAGCGCCGTTTTTTCGGTAGGGAAGCGCTCCCCGTCTTTTCTGTGGACATCTGTGAGGAGGCCGACCGTTACGTTATGGAAGCCGATCTGCCCGGGTTTGCAAAAAAGGATATTCATCTGGATATCGAAGGACAGTATCTTACGGTCCGCGCCGAGAGAAAAAGTGCCAAGGACGGCGAGGAAGCCGAGGCGAAATACCTGCGCTCCGAGCGGGTTTACGGCACCTTTTCCCGGACCTTTGATCTTTCCGGTGTTGACGCGGACGGTCTGCATGCCACCTATGAGGACGGCGTGCTTCGCCTCGTTATGCCGAAAAAGAAGGCAAAGGACCCCCAAAAGCGCGAGCTGACCATTGAATGAAAAAATGCAGAGGCACTGCCTCTGCGTTTTTTGTTTAATAAAAGCATCATGTCACCCCTTGACAAAAATCCAAAAATGTGATATCATTTTGATATCATAAATAAAGATGGGAGCAATAACGTTGGACAATATTATTGAAATACAAGGGCTACGCAAGTCCTTTAAGGATGTTAAGGCCGTGCAGGACATATCCTTCCGTGTCCGCCGCGGGGAGCTGTTTGCTTTCCTCGGCGTCAACGGTGCAGGGAAGAGCACGACTATATCCATTCTTTGCGGTCAGCTTTCTAAGGACGCGGGGAAGGTGGTTATTGGCGGTGTCGATCTTGATGAGGATCCTGATGTTGCACGCCGCAGCTTTGGGGTGGTATACCAAAGCTCGGTGCTGGATAAGCCGCTGACCGTTCGCCAGAATCTTGAAAGCCGTGCAGCGCTCTACGGCATCATCGGTGAGAGCTTTGAGACGCGCCTTGCGGAGCTTTGTGAGCTTCTTGATCTCCGAGATCTTCTGGGGCGTACAGTGGGGAAGCTTTCGGGAGGTCAACGGCGCAGGATCGATATCGCCCGTGCGTTGATCCACCGCCCGAGGATCCTCATACTTGACGAGCCGACCACGGGGCTTGATCCCCAAACGCGCAAGCTCCTTTGGAATGTGATTTCCTCTCTCCGTCAAAGCGAGAATATGACAGTGTTTCTCACCACGCACTATATGGAGGAGGCGGCTGAGGCCGACTATGTCGTGATCTTGGATTCGGGACGCATCGTGGCGAGCGGTACCCCCCACGAGCTGAAGAACGAATACGCGGGGGATTTTCTTTATCTTTACGGCGTTTCTGAGGATTCGGTGGCAACTCTTGGCGCGCCTTATACGCCGGTCTCAGGCGGCTTCCGTATCGAGGTCCCGACCACGGCGGCCGCCGCCGAGTTCATTCGTCAAAGACCCGACCTCTTTTGCGATTTCGAGGTCACCAAGGGGAAAATGGACGACGTGTTCCTGGCGGTTACAGGCAAAAAATTGGGAGGTGATGCGAAATGAAGCTTGAGTGTATCCTTATAAAGAGAAATACGCGGCTGTTTTTCAAGGACCTCGGTATGCTTTTCTCCTCGCTTTGCACGCCGATCATTCTCCTTGTCCTTTACGTCACCTTCCTCGCCAACGTGTACGAAAGCACCTTTACGGCACAGCTCGGCGATATCGTGCTTGACGAAAAGCTTGTGGGAGGCCTTGTCGGCGGGCAGCTTTTCTCCTCACTTTTGGCTGTTTCCTGCGTTACGGTCGCTTTTTGCTCCAATCTTCTTATGGTGCAGGATAAGGTTACGGGAGCCCGCCGCGACCTGATGATCGCGCCTGTTCGGCGCTCCAGCCTTGCGGTGGCATACTATGCTTCCACGCTCATTGTGACGCTCCTTGTGGCCCTTGTGGCGATGGCGGCTTGCTTTATCTACCTTGCCGTTGTTGGTTGGTGGCTCTCCTTTGCCGACGTTCTTCTTCTACTCCTTGACGTCCTTCTTCTCGTTATGTTCGGCACAGCTCTTTCCTCGATCGTCAACTACTTCCTGACGACCCAGGGGCAGATCTCGGCGGTCGGCACCATTGTCAGCTCGGGATACGGCTTTATCTGCGGGGCATATATGCCCATTTCGGGCTTTTCCGAATGGCTCCGCCATGTCATCGCCTTTTTGCCCGGCACTTACGGCACCTCGCTCCTGCGGAATCACGCGCTTGGCGGTGTTTTCCGCGAAATGGAGGCCGAGGGAATCCCTGCACCTCTCATCGACGCCATTCGCGACAGCACGGACTGTAACATCTATTTCTTTGATTCCGCGGTGG
>JAZRAU010000074.1:0-15905 GCA_045634705.1 Eubacteriales bacterium
GGGGGCGGCCGCAGGGGCAGGCTCCTCTCCGGGGGCAGGGGCGGCCTTTGGAGTGGCCTTGGCGGCCGCCTTGGGCTCGGCCACAGGAGCGGGGGTGGGCTCAGCCGCAGGGGCAGGAGCTTCAGAAACGACGGGCGCGGGCTCGGCTATGGGCGCAGGCTCGGCCGCAGGGGCAGGCTCCTCCACGGGGGCAGGAGCAACCGACTCGGCGGGGGCGGGCGCAACCTCATCCTGCTTCTTTTTCTTAAACCAGCTGAAAAGTCCCATGATAACCTCTTTCTGCACCTTGAGTGCGTAAGACTTGATATACTATATCTATTATATAGGTTTTCTCATGACTTTGCAACCCCTTTCGACAAATTTACCCGATTTTTTGTAAGGTGTCATTTACAAATCCGATAAGATGACCAAAAGGGAGCGCGCGCCTTGTTAGAGAGGTGTACGTTCCAGAAAACTACGTATGCCTGACCTCTCCTTTTTTGCCGAAATCCCAAACGGCGGGAAGCGGCGTTTGGTCCTTCGCTTTGCTCAGAGTTCGGCTGCTCTCAAGACAACGCGTGCTGAAAAAGAAAAGAAGAATAAGGAGCAACGGCAGCTGCTCCTTTCTCTGTTATGTCTAAACCCGTGGAAAAATCCGGAGCAGAAATTTCCGTTCTCCGACCCGAAGGCATGTAAAGCGCACGGCGAGTGGAACGAGATTTTGAAAAAGATGTTGACAAATCAACATTCCTGTGATATACTTTGCATGTTGACAAATCAACATCTTGGGAGGGCGTATGCAAGAACGATTTTCCACCTTTACGGTTCTGATCGCCAAGATCGGGCGGCAGATCCGCAGGATCAAAAGCGAGGAAATGGGCGAGTTCAACCTTAAGAGCTCCCACGTTTCCTGTCTCTATTATCTGCACACCCAAGGGGCGATGACCCCCGCCGAGCTTTGCGAGATCTGCGACGAGGATAAAGCCGCCATCTCCCGCTCGATCGAGCATTTGGAGAAGAACGGGTATCTCGTCAGCCGTCCACCGGCGCCCAAGCGCTACCGCGCACCGTTGATTTTGAGCAAAAGCGGAAGCGAGGTGGCCGCACGCATTGCCGAAAAGATCGACGGTGTCCTGACCCTTGTCGGACAGGAAATGAGCGACGAGGAACGGAGTGCGCTTTACGCAGGGCTACACCGTGTCAGCGAGGATCTGCAAGACATTTGTGACCGTTACGATGACCGTACGGAG
The DNA here is from genome assembly GCA_045634705.1 of Eubacteriales bacterium. Classification (GTDB taxonomy): domain Bacteria; phylum Bacillota; class Clostridia; order Oscillospirales; family CAG-272; genus UBA1740. The sequence goes on from JAZRAU010000074.1 coordinate 1,230, forward strand.
AATAGGAAGGATTTATGAACCATCAAATTCACGAGAAGCGCACTTTTGAGGACGTCCGCCATCTGATCGAGTGGGCGGCCGAGGAATACGGCAGCGCCCCCGCCTTTTCCTGGAGCGAGGGCAAGGAGCGCCACAGCGTCAGCTATCTTGAACTGCGCGATGACGTCCGCGCACTGGCCACCGAGCTTTGGGCGCGCGGATATGCGGGGCGCCATGCGGTGCTGACGGGAAAGCTCAGCTACGAGTGGGCGCTTGTCTATTACGCTGTGCAGATCGTTGGCGGTGTTGTGGTGCCGCTGGACCGCGATTGGGCGGCGGAGGAGCTTTCGGAGACCGCGGCCCGGGCCGATGCCGCTTATCTTTTTGCCGATGCCGATCTTGAGGAAAGGATCCACAGTATCGCAGAAAAAACCGAGCTTTTGGAGGAGCCCTGTCGCCTTGGCGGCGATGGGATCCCCACCCTCCTCGCCTCGGGCCGCGAGAGATACCGCGCCAACCCCGCCGCCTATCACGAGGCGGAAATCGATGCACACCGCATGTCGCTCCTTGTGTTTACCTCCGGTACCACGGGAAAGGGAAAGGGCGTTATGCTGAGCCAGCACAACTACCTTTGTGACGTGGCCAACGTCACCCCCTACGTTGACTTCCGCCATAAGACGGTGGGCGTGCTTCCGCCCCATCACACCTACGGCTCCTCGGTGCTGCTCATCGGCCACGTGATGATCGGGTGTGAGGTGTACTTCTCTGCCGGTTTACGCTATGTGGTCAAGGAGTTGAAGGAGGAGAGGCCGGGGCACCTCATTCTGGTGCCGCTGTATCTTGAGACCTTCTACCGCCGCATTCAGGCCACCCTGCGAGAGCAGAAGAAGGAAAAGCTCGTCTATCGGATGATCGCCATTTCCAACGCCCTGAGAAAGCTTGGGATCGACCTGCGTGGGAAGCTCTTTGCCAAAGTGCGCGCCGCCTTTGGCGGACGGCTTGAAATGATCATTTCGGGCGGAGCCCCCATTAACGGCGAAATCCTTTCCTTCTTTGAGGCCATCGGCATCTCCACGCTGAACGGCTACGGGATCACCGAATGCGCCCCGATCATTGCTGTCAACCGCAGCCGTAACGTGGTTCCCGGAAGCGTAGGAAACGTGCTGGACATCGACCACGTTGTCATCCATTCCCCGAACACCGAGGGAGAAGGCGAGATCCTTGTCACCGGCCCCAATGTGATGCTTGGCTACTACAAGGATGAGGCCGCTACCGCCGAGGCCATTGGCGAGGACGGCTACTTCCGAACGGGAGATTACGGTAAGCTGACAAGCGACAACGTCCTCTATATCACGGGGAGAAAAAAGAACCTCATCATTCTTTCCAACGGGAAGAACGTGTATCCCGAGGAGATCGAGAGTGCTTTTGTGGCGATCCCCGGTGTGCAGGACATTGTGGTTTACGAGGGACAAAGCCGCCGCGGCCTGGAGCACAATGCCATTGTTGCCGAGATCTTCCCCGATGCCGACTTTATAGAAAAGAACGGCATCACCAATGCCCACGCCTACTTCAACCGCTTCCTTGAGGATTACAACCGCACGACGGTCCCCTACAAAAAGATCGGTGTTTTGAAGATCCGCACCGAGGATTTCCCGAAAAATACCCTCCGCAAGATCATGCGCTTTAAGATGGATATGACCATCGACTGAGTGGCGCTTCGTGGAGAAAAAGAAAAAGGAACTCGGTTCCTTTTTCTTTTTTGCATTCATGGGTCTCAATACTATATGATCGAGGGCGTATTGATCTGCCAAAAGTAGCGCGCAATGCCGGCCTCACAAAGCCCAGGGAGCGCGTCACGCTCACCGCAAAGATATTCCGAAAGCTTTCGGATTCTCGAGTCAAGCCGCTGCTTCATACCGCCAAGGCGCACATCGTGCAGCGCAAGGCCGCTCTTTTCTCACGCTCCCGCGCAGCGATGAGGCATCGGCAAAGATCTCAGGGCGGCGGCGCCGTGGACGTGGGCATCGAAAAGGCCGGGGTAAAACTCCAACCCCTCACAATCCTCTCCCGAGCGCTCGCATTTTCCAATCGCACGGATCTTCCCGTCCTCGGGGGGAAGGGCAGGGACCTTGCCGCCGGTTTTGACGTTTTTCGGTGCTTCAACCACGGTACGCTTCCTCGTCGCAGAGGATGACCGCGTTTGTGTGGAGCTTGATGAAGGTGGCGGGAACGGCAGTTGTGACCGTATCGTCAAGCATGGCCGTAAGCGCCTCGTGCTTGTTCTTACCGCTGATGAGCATCAGGATCCTTTTGGCCTTCATAATGGTGCCTATGCCCATGGTAAGGGCGCGGGTGGGAACCTCATCCACCGAAGCAAAAAAGCGCGAGTTCGCCACGATCGTATTCTCGGCAAGACCCGTGACGTGGGTGCCGAGGGTGAGGGCAGTGTCCGGCTCGTTGAAGCCGATGTGGCCGTTTTGGCCGATGCCCAGGACCTGGATGTCGGCATAGCCCGTCTTGGCGTACGCCTCGTCGTAAGCGCGGCAGGCGGCAGCGGGATCGGCGGCGGAGCCGTCGGGCACGTGGGTATTGGCCTTATCGATGTTGACAAGGTCAAAAAGGTTCTTATTCATAAAGTAGCGGTAGCTCTGGTCGTTTTGAGGGTCAATGGGATAATACTCGTCAAGATTGTAGGTCGTAACGCGAGCGAAATCGATTTCACCCGAACGGTTCATTTCGGCCAGCGTGCGGTACATGCCGACAGGGGTGGAGCCCGTGGCAAGGCCAAGAACAAAATCGGGCTTCTGCTTCATAGCGGCGGCGATGATGTCGGCGCCCTTCCTCGACATTTCCTCATAGGATTTGCAAACGATGATCTCCATAATGAAATACCTCCGTGTATGTTGAATTGCATTTTTAAGTATAAGCGGATAGTCCTCATTGTGTGCCAGGTGAGGGCGGCGGCCATGGCCGCCGCACCCATGCAGCCAGGACAAGTAAGCTTTACAAAAAGCACACGGCTCCGCAAAAAAAACGGAGGTCGTGTGCTTTTTTATTAATGCAAGGTGCGGTAGCGCGAGGGGGTAAGCCCGGTTTTCTCCTTAAAAAGATAGGAAAAGTAGTGCTCATCCGTGAAGCACAAAAGCTCGGCGATCCCTCGGACGGACATGGTGGTTTTGGTGAGCAGGTTTTTGGCGGTGGCGATCTTCTCATCAAGGAGGAAGCGGTACGGCGTTACCCCTGTGCCGCGCTTAAAGACACGGATGAGGTTGGATTTGGACATATAAAGCTCCGCCGCCACCACATCCAGCGTTTTTTTGGTGTAGAGGGCCGAGAGGAGAGCGTGCTTGATCGCCGAAACGCCCCGCATCTCACACTCCTCTGCCGAACGCGCAAGCTTTAAGATCACGGTGTGTAAAAGCTCGGCGATCTCAAAGAACTGATTCTGCGGCGGCAGGCGCTTTCCCGCCGCACGGTAAAGGGCGTGGAAATCTCCCCCGACATCGGCTCGGTAGACCCCCGTGCCGATGCCATAGGCCTCCAGCATCTTCCCGACGTACTCCGAGGCAAAGCTGATAAAGATCTTCTTTAAGGGGTCTTTTTTGTCCGAGCGGAAATCGTGCGGATCGTCCTTCCCGATGACAAACGTATCCCCCGCCCCGATCCTTTGCGTTTTGCCCCCCGCGCGGAATTCCCCACGTCCCTCCACCACGTATTCAAGAAGGTAGGTCTTGCCGTTCGGGCGACGGTGGACACGGTACGCGGGAAAGGGGTGCGTCCTACCCACAAGGATCGCTTCAATAGGGTAGAGATCAGAAAGGGCGATGGCAAAGGCCTCCTCATGGGAGGGATACAGAACCTCAACAGGCGAACGGTCTTGGGCGGCAAGGTTGCTCATAATCTTAACTTTTATCCTACTTTCCTCATTGTTTTGTCTCTTTTTCTTTATTATAATAAGGATAGAGCAAAAAATCAACCCCCACTATATTTAAGGAGGAAATTATGGCAAACACAAGACTTTGCGGTGAGTATCCCGTCATTGGCATCCGTCCCACAATCGACGGACGGCGCGGCCCCCTGAAGGTGCGCGAGAGCCTTGAGGTGCAGACCATGAATATGGCCAAAAGCGCCGCAAAACTTCTTACGGAAAACCTTTTCTATTCCAACGGCGAGCCTGTGAAGGTCGGCTTCGCCGATACCACCATCGGCCGCGTGGCCGAGGCGGCGGCGTGTGCCGACAAGTTCAAGAAGGAGGGCGTGGACATCACTCTGACCGTCACTCCCTGCTGGTGCTACGGTAGCGAGACCATGGACATGGACCCCATGACCATTAAGGCGGTGTGGGGCTTCAACGGTACCGAGCGCCCCGGCGCCGTGTATCTTGCGGCGGTGCTGGCCGGTCACGCGCAGAAGGGGCTTCCCGCCTTTGGCATCTACGGACACGACGTGCAGGACCTTGACGATACCGAGATCCCCGCGGACGTTGCCGAGAAGATCCTGCGCTTTGGCCGTGCGGCAGTTGCCGTTGCCACCATGCGCGGCAAGTCCTACCTGCAGATCGGCTCGATCTGCATGGGCATTGCCGGCTCGATCGTGGATGTCGACTTCTTTGAGGAGTACCTCGGCATGCGCGTGGAGAGCGTGGACGAGGTGGAGATCATCCGCCGTATGACCGAGGGGATCTACGACGCGGCCGAGTACGAAAAGGCGCTGGCGTGGATCAAGGAAAAGTGCAACGCCGACTTTGACAAGAACCCCAAGGAGCTGCAAAGATCCGCCGAGCAGAAGGCGGCCGACTGGGAATTCACGGCCAAAATGGCCTGCATCATCAAGGACCTGATGAACGGCAACAAAAATCTCCCCGCGGGCTGCGAGGAGGAGGCCGTGGGCCACAACGCCATTGCGGCAGGCTTCCAGGGTCAGCGCCAGTGGACCGACTTTTATCCTAACTGTGACTTCCCCGAAAGCATCCTGAACTCGACCTTTGACTGGAACGGTGCCAGAGAGCCTTACATCCTGGCGACCGAGAACGACAGCCTGAACGGCGTGTCCATGCTCTTTATGAAGCTTCTTACGGGCCGCGCCCAGATGTTTGCCGACGTGCGTACCTACTGGTCGGGCGATGCCGTCCGCCGTGTGACGGGCTATGAGATCGAAGGAAAGGCCAAGGAGGCCGACGGCTTTATCCACCTCATCAACTCGGGCGCCTGCTGCGTCGATGCCTGCGGTGAGGTGAAGGATAAGGACGGCAATGCCGTGATGAAGAAGTGGTGGGAGATGACCGACGGTGATATCGATGCCTGCATGGGCGCGACCACCTGGCCTTACGCCGACCTCGGCTACTTCCGCGGTGGCGGCTATTCCTCCCGCTTTGTCACCCGCGCCGAGATGCCCTGCACCATGGTGCGCCTGAATATGGTCAAGGGCCTTGGCCCTGTCATGCAGATCGCCGAGGGCTGGACGGTCCAGCTGCCCGATGAGGTGACAGATGCCCTTTGGAAGCGTACCGACTACACCTGGCCCTGCACGTGGTTTGCTCCCCGTGTGACGGGCAAGGGCGCCTTCAAGACCGCCTATGACGTGATGAACAACTGGGGCGCCAACCACGGTGCGATCTCCTACGGCCACATCGGTGCCGACCTCATCACGATGTGCGCGATGCTCCGCATCCCCGTGTGCATGCACAACGTGGACGAGGAGAAGATCTACCGTCCCGCCGCCTGGGGTGCCTTTGGCATGGACAAGGAGGCCGGAGACTACCGCGCCTGCGCGGCCTACGGTCCTATGTACCGCAACATCAAGTAAAGATCGGTTTACAAAAAGCAAAAAAGAAGCGCGTATGCGCTTCTTTTTTGCTAAAGCTCCTGCGGAGCAGGGCTTCGTCGCAAAAGCGACTTCATGAAAAAAGGGGGGGCTTCATCCGTCAAGGATGGATCGCGGAGCGCCACTTTCTTTGCAAAACAAAAGCACGCCCTCGGCGTGCTTTTGTCTTTCTTACGGAGTGAGGCGGTTGGGGCCGCGGAAGAGGAACATGGCCTCCTTAATGGCCGTACCCGTCAGGAGCATGGTGAGGCGGTCAACGCCAAGGCCGAAGCCACCGTGAGGCGGACAGCCGTAACGGAAGAACTCGGTGTAGAACTTGACATCCTCGCCAAGCCCCTTTTCGGCGGCCTGACGGCAAAGCACGTCATAGCGATGCTCGCGCTGGGCGCCCGTGGTGATCTCCACGCCGCGCCAGATGAGGTCATAGCCCATCGGCACGCCGCGCTCGTCCCGCATATGGTAGAAGGCGCGCTTCTCGGCGGCGTAATCGGTGATAAAGAGGAACTCGTGACCGAACATCTCCTGCGAAAGCTTGGCGGTCAGGTGCTCGGCATCGGTGGTGAGGTCCCCCTCCTCGCCGGCGGGGCACTCGTAGCCGTAGCGAGCCGAGAGCTCCGCATAAACGTCGCAAAGCTTCATCCGCGGGAAGGGGAGGGTCGGCACAACCACGGGGATGCCGAAGGCGGCCTCAATGGCCTCGCCGTACTTCTCCTTGACCTCGGTAAGGGCGGCGGTGAGCATCTCCTCCTCCAGCTTCATCACATCCTCGTGCGAATCGATGTAGCTGAATTCAAGGTCAAAGCCCGTGAACTCGGTGGTGTGCTTGTTGGTGAAGGACTTTTCGGCGCGGAAGACGGGCCCCGTCTCAAAAATGCGCTCAAAGCCCGCGGCCATGGCCATTTGCTTATAGAACTGAGGGCTTTGGGCGAGATACGCCTTGCGGTCAAAATACTTCAGCTCAAACACGTCCGCACCGCTTTCGGAGGCGGCGCCGATGAGCTTCGGGGTATGGATCTCGGTGAAATCGCGCTCACAAAGGAAACGGCGCATGGCGTTGACAAAGCAGGACTGTACGCGGAACATAAGGAGGTTCTTTTCCGAGCGCAGGTCGATCCAGCGGTAATCGAGGCGGGTATCAATGTTGGCATCGGGGCCGATCGGAATGGCCTCGGAAAGCGAATCGATCTCCATGGTCTCGGGGAGCATTTCGCGGCCGCCGAGCTTGACGTACTCGTTCTCCACGACCGTGCCCGTGACGGTGACAACCGACTCCAGCATCAGCTGATCGACCACCGCGGCCAGTGCGGGATACTTCTCCTTTTCAATGGTGAGCTGAAGCTTGCCCGTGGCATCACGAATGACAAGAAACGCCATGGTGCGCTTGTTGCGGATGTTTTCGATAAAGCCGCGTACCCGACAGGGGGTGCCAGCGACAATGTCCTTGATGTAGGTCCTGTTCATAGTCTATCCTCCGTTTTGAGCCTTACTTTTTCATTGTATTCCTTTTTGGTCATAAAATCAAGGGGATTTGGATTTTTATTCGTCAAAATAGCGGTGGGCAGCCGCAACAACGAGCGCCGCGCCCTCCTCTGCCGTTTTGACGGGGAGCGTGGCCCCGGCGGCCAGGCGGTGGCCGCCGCCGCCAAAGGAAGCGCAGAGCGAGGCCACATCCGCCCCGATCGCACGCATTGAGAGGCGGACGGTGCCGTCGGCGCGCTCACGCACCAGGGCGGCGATCTCCACACCGCGGCGCGAGCGGAGCGTATCGATGACACCGTCAAAGTCGGCATCGAGGCAGCCGAGGCGCGAGAGCATCTCGCGCGAGACGGCAAGAACCGAAAGGCGACCGCCGTAATGACCCAGAGCCTCGGTGATCGCCGCCGCCATAGCGCGAAGCTCTCCGTCGGTGCGGACGTCAAAGAGGCGGCGCGAGATCTCGGCGCCGTCAATGCCCGAAGAAAGGAGAGCGGCCGCGGCCATGTGGGCCGAGGCGGTGGCGTTCCCAAAGCGGAAGCCGCCCGTATCCGAGGCGATGGCGGCAAAGAGCGGGGCCGCAAGCGCAGGAGTGAGGGCGCGGGTGCCGCCGTCCGAGAGAAGGTCGTAGAGGACCTCACCGACCGACGACGCCTCGGCAACCGTGTAATAGGGTGCAAAGGGCGTGGCGAGGCCGTGATGATCGATCGAAAGCACGGTATCGGCCGCCTCAACTATGGGGGCGGCGGCGCCCGTCTGCGAAAGCGAGGCGATGTCCACGCAAAGGATCTCGCGCGGGGTGCCCGCGAAGACCGGTACGTCCTCGGCGAGAAAAGCGAGGCGCTCGGGGATCGGCTCGCTAAGATACAGTGCGGCCGCGATCCCGCGAGAGCGGAGATAGCGCACGGCTGCCACGGCGCTGCCCACGGCGTCTCCGTCGGGCGAGCGATGCATCAGCACGGCGGGGGCGCGCAGAGCGTCAAGGGCCGAAAGGATCTCGGTGCGCGACAGCGGACGAACGTCAGTCATCGCTCGGCTCCCCCTCGGCAGACGAGGGGCTAAGCTCCTCAAGAATACGGGCGATGCGGGCGCCGTGAGCTATGGAGCCGTCGGCATAGAACAAAAGCTCGGGCGTCAGGCGCAGGTTGAGCGTCATGGCCAGGTGGCGGCGAAGCATTCCCTGGGCGGCACGCAGGCCCTCGCCCGCGGCCTTGGCATCTCCAAGCGCCGAATAGTACACCCGCGCGACCTTCAGGTCAGGAGCGACCTCACAGCGTGTGATCGAAACAAAATTATCAAGGATCCTGGGATCGCGTGCGTCACGCAGGCAGATCGCCAGCTCCTCGGCCACCGCATCGTTGATGCGGCCGCGTCTGTAACTTGGCATAAGCGTCTCCTTTTCGGAATTTTAGAGTTCCTGTTTTGTATTTTCTTATATTACGTCAGGGCAACGGTCTCTGCCGTCAGGGGAAGGGGATCCCCCGTCAGGCGGCGGTAGGTGCGTAAGAAGGCCTCGCCCCCATCGGTGACAAGGAAGCGGCAGATTCCCTCCCCACGCTCACACAAGGTGGGGGCCAACGCCGCGGCGGCCGCCTCCCCGCAGTTGATCAGATGCACCGCGGGAAAGAGGCGGCGGATATGCGAGGAAAGCCACGGAAAGTGCGTACAGCCGAGAAGGATCGCCTCGGGCGCAAAGTCGAATAGCGGCGAGAGCGTGCGCTCGGCCACAAGGCGCGGAATGGGATCGTCAGCCCCGGTCAGCCCCGCTTCGGCCAAAGCCACAAAGAGAGGACAGGCCACCGAGCGCACCTCGGCGGTGGGGCATAGCTCACGGAGGCGGCGGGCAAAGGTGCCGCTTCTCACGGTGGCCTCGGTGCCGAGCACCGCGAGACGGCGGTAGCCGCCCGCAGCGGCCGCGCGGATCCCCGCCTCGGCCACACCGTAGACGGGAAGAGGATACCGATAGCCGATGCGCGGCAGGGCCACGGTGGACACCGTGCCGCACGCCACAAGGATCGCCTCAGGCATAAGAGCGGAAAGATAATCGAGCGCCTCGGCGGCGTAGCGGCAGACGGTGGCGGCATCCCGTGTGCCGTAGGGCACGCGGGCGGTGTCGCCGAGGTAGCAGACATCGACCGAGGGCAAAAGTCTCCGCAAGGCCACAAGGGTGGAAATGCCGCCAACGCCGCTGTCGTAAATGCAAACCATACTTTACTTTACGGCGTTTTCAAGCAGGACGTTGATGATTTCCGTCATCGTAAGGCCCGCCGCCTGCAAAAGGCGTGGGAACATGCTGATGTCGGTAAAGCCCGGCATGGTGTTGATCTCGTTGAAAAGCACGCGCCCCTCCCCCGTCACAAAGAAGTCGACGCGAGAAAGACCGCGACAGCCGAGAAGGCGGAAAAGGCGGCATCCGTACTCCTTGACCTTATCGCGCTCCGCGCGCGAGATCCTCGCAGGGATAAAAATGCGCGAGGTGTGGCTTTGGTACTTGGCGGCGTAATCGTAGAAGGGGGCCGCGGGCTCGATCTCACCTACCGCGGTGCTAACGAGAGCACCGTCACGCTCGATGAGGGAAAGCTCCACCTCAGCGCCGCGCAAAAACTCCTCGCAAAGTGCGCGGCCGCCATAGGCGAGGGCGGCGCGGAGCGCGGCGGGGGCATCGGCCTCACACAAAACGCGCGAGGCGCCGACCGACGAGCCCTGCGTGGCGGGCTTGACAAAGAAGGGGAAGCCAAAGCGCTCTCCCAGCCGATGGACGAGTGCGGGGTCGGCAAGGTCGGGCTCTGTCACCACACAGAAATCGGCGGTGGGAATGCCCGCATACGCGGCCAGCTGCTTGGTCAGCACCTTATCCATACCGACCGCCCCGGCGGTGAGAGGGCAACCGACGTAAGGGATCGACAAAAGTGCAAGGAGCGCCGCCACGCCCCCACCCTCACCAAGGCCGCCGTGAAGAAGCGGGAAGACAACGTCGGCGCCGATCGGCTCCCCTGCGGCCACAAGGGCGCGGCGGTGGGGATCCAGGATCACGGGCACGGCATCCGCTTGCCAGCGGTCGGCCAGAATGGCCTCGGGGGTGGCGGCCGTGCGATACCAGCCGCCCTCACGGTCAATGCCAATAAGGGTAAGCGTGTGCTCCTTAGGGAATGCGCTGAGAACGGCGGCGGCACTGCGGAGCGAGATCTCGTATTCCTCGCACGCACCGCCGAAAAGCAGAATAACCTTCATATACATCACCTCGCTTCAGTATATGAGGCGAGGCGGCAGAGGGTGACGGCGAGAAAAGGCGGCACGGCTGCTTATCGGGGCCTGAGGGTTCCTCCACGGAAGTTTTTGCCGTAATCGTAGTAGGGGGTAAAGGACATCCCGCAACCGTCGGCCAGGGCGGAGAGCGCCTCCTTCTGATCGTACCCGCATTCAAAGAGGAAGAAGCCGCCCTCGCGGAGAAGGGGGGCAAAGGAAAGGATACGGCGGTAGAAGACGAGCCCATCGGCACCGCCGTCCAAGGCGAGGGCCGGCTCATAGCCAAGCTCGGGGGCGAGGGTGGAAAGATCCTCGCTGGGGATATAGGGGGGATTGGAGAGAATGGCGTCAAAGCTTCCCTCGGGTGTTTCCTTAAGAAGATCGGCGCACCGCAAGGACAGGCGGTTCAAAACGCCAAAGCGACGGGCGTTTTCCTCGGCAAAGGCGAGGGCCGAAGGGGAAACGTCAATGCCGACGGCGGTGGTGTCCGGCCGCTCGGCAAGCACCGAAACGGCGATCGCGCCGCTGCCCGTACAGAGGTCGGCAAAATGCGCGCCATGGGGGAGGCTTTTGACCGCGATCTCCACAAGGCGCTCGGTGTCTGCGCGGGGAATGAGGCACCCCTCGCCCACGGCAAAGCTGCCGCGGTAAAAGGGGGCGGTACCGAGAATATACGCCAGCGGCTCACGCGCGGCGCGGCGCGAGAGCAGAGGGGCAAGGACGGCATCGTCCGCCACGGGGTCGGCGCCCACAAGGTGGGCGGGCGAGAGGCCCGTGCAATGAATAAAAAGGAGCCGCGCCTCGGTATCGGCCTCCTCGATGCCAAAGGAGGAAAGCGCCGCCCGAAGCTCTGAGAGCTTCATTCGGCGGTGGGGGCATCCTCCGCCCCTGCGGTGTCATCGGCGGTGGGGGCGGCGGTGTCAGCGGCAGACGCCGCAGCGGCACGGTAAGCCTCGCGGTCAAGGTCGGGAAACTCATCAACGAGGGCATATTGCAGGGAAAGCAGAGCCACCTCCAGCTGGCCGTCGTCGGGCTCACGGGTGGTAATGCGCTGCATCCAGAGGCCGGGAGCGGCAAGGAGACGCGTCACCAGGTTCTGGTGGCAGCCCGCATAGCGAATGAACTCAAAGCCAACGCCGACCACAAGGGGCAGAAGCGCCAAACGGATCAGAACGTAAAGTATGGTTTTCAAACCTGGAAAAATCGCGTTCACGCCGAAGCCGAGAAGCACGCCAAGAAGGATCATCACAAACATAAAGGAGGTGCCGCAACGGGGGTGGAAGCGCGAATACTTGCGGGCAGCCTCGGGTGTCAGGACATCCCCCGCCTCATAGCAGGCAATGCTCTTATGCTCGGCTCCGTGGTACTCAAAGGTACGGCGGATCTCCTTCATCAGGGAAACGAGGAGCAGATAGGCAAGGAAGATGAGGATCTTAAAGCCGCCCTCCACGGCGCTTTTCCAGTGGCCAAGGTCAATGCCCGCCAGTGCCTCGATCCCTCCGGCAAGAAGGCGCGGCAGGGCAAGGAAAAGGCCGAGCGACAAAACCACGCCGAGCACACCCGCAAGGAGCATCAGAACGTCAAAGAAGCGGACACCGAGGCGCTTTTTGAAGGACTTTTCAAACCGCGTTTCCTCCTCAGCGGCGCCCATGACCTCCGCGGAAATGGCAAGGCAAGAGTAGCTGAGGACCAGCGACTCAAGGAACGATACCATGCCGCGCAGGATCGGCAGGTTAAAGAATTTATTTTTGGATCGCAGTGAGGTAAAGCGCTTTTCCCGCACGACAAGCGTGCCGTCCTCACGGCGGCAGGCAACGGCGCAAAGGTCAGCGGCGCGCATCATCACGCCCTCCAGCATCGCGCCGCCGCCCACCTTGCCGAGGCGGGGGTTGCATTCGGCTTGCTTTTTCACGGCAGTTCTCCTTCCATACCAAGTGTACTATTGTACTATCATAATATTCTACCACAGTTTGACGAAAAAGAAAAGAGGGTTTTGAAATGTTTGAAAAAATGCGAAAAATACTGCAAGAAATACGGTGGTTTTTTCACGGGCATTCCCTACGCGGCCCTCCTTCATTTGAAAAAACCGCCGACGGTGTCGGCGGTTTTGGTTTTCACATGGGATATTTCCCCGCGGCGGTCATCTCTGCGATCGCGCGGCGGACGCCCTCGGCATCCTCACGGTAGGTGACACCGTACCAGCGCTCGGGCGTGCGGAGAACGCGGTAGCGCGCGCCCCTCTCGCGGATCTCGCGGTCGACGACAGCAGGAAGATAGTATTCGCTCTTCATGGGATCTTTCATCGTGCCGAGGAATTCGGCAAAGCCGCTCTCAAGAGTTCCCATGATCGAGGGCGAAAAGCCCCAAAGGTTCATGGAAACCACGGTATCAAGGGGCAGACCGCTGTTCTTGTCCAGCGCGGTATGCTCAACAACGCTTTCAAGATACCCGTCACAGATCGTGCAAACGCCGCGGCTGACGGTGCCGCTTTCGGTCAGGGTCTTGCCAAGCGCAAAGCCCACCATGCACTCGGGGGCATCGCTGACAAGGCACTCGTGAATAAGGCGGTAGGACTCCGAGCCGTAATAATCGTCAGCGTTGATAACGGCAAAGGGCGTGTCGATCACACGGCGTGCCGAGAGAACGGCGTGGCCCGTGCCCCAGGGCTTCACGCGCCCCTCAGGCAGGGAAAAGCCCGCAGGAAGATCGTGAGGATCCTGAAAGACGTATTCCACGTCAACAAGGCGCTCAATGCGCTTGCCCGCCACCTCACGGAAATCGGCCTCGTTTTCCTTTTTGATGATGAGAACGACCTTATCAAAGCCCGCGCGGACGGCATCATACACCGAATAATCAATGATGACCTGACCCCCGGGGCCGAGGGGAGCCATTTGCTTGAGGCCGCCAAAGCGGCTTCCCATTCCTGCTGCCATAATGACAAGTGCCGTTTTCCTGCTCATGCGTTTTTCTCCTCATGGTAGATTTTGGGGCAACTACAGTTAGTATAACACAAAACGGGCGGCAATGCAAGGGGGCTTTTTCCAATTATGAAAAGCGTGTGAAATGCCTTGACAATTTCACGGTGTTTTGTTATAATGTAATAAGGTTGGAGGAGATCTTGCTTTTTCCTTGTTTCTCCCCCGGCCTTGCCGTGAAAGGTCCCCTCGGAAATGAAAAAAGCGGCACGCCTTGTCGCGCTTCTGCCCACGGCGCCATTGGAAAGCCGTCATGAAAAGCGGCTCAAGCACCTTTTTCGCGGATTGGCAGACCCGGCCCTCCCTCCCGCAGAGCCGCCGGTCCCTCATCACCCTGTCCTTCGGCTCCTCCGTGGCCGCAGGCAACTGACAGACACGTATCCTAAGGGAGAGGCACGGCCTTTCCCAAACGATAGAAAGCAAGAATTTCAGAAAGGAACATCACCCATGAAAAAAGCAACCCGCCTCATCGCGCTTTTGCTCCTGCTTTGCCTTTTGCCCCTTGGGCTTCTGGCCTGCGGCGGAGACGGTGACGATGATGACACCACAGACCCGAACGTCGACCTTTCAAAGGTCGATCCCAAGTGGCAGGACATTGACCTGCCTGACGTGACGCTCTACATTGCGATAAACAAGGACTTTAACGAATCGGTCAGGGATGCGGGCGCGGGCAATGCGCTCGGCTACCTCCGCGGGCCCGACGACAAGGGCCTTCTCTCGCGTAGCGACTACAAGGCCGCTTACGAGCGGCATGAGCTTGTCTGCGGTGTCCTCGGTCTGAAGCAGGGAGAAAACCTGGTTTACACCGACGTGGCCTGGAACGGCGGCCCCGACGAGACCCTGGAGCTGATCCAGCGCTACAACGCCGCCGATATGACGAACACCCCGAACGTTCTTATCCACCAGAACTACGGCATCGTGCGCGGCGGTATCACCGGCGAGCTCTATAACGCTCTTGACGAGGAGGAGGTCAACTACTTCGATTTCTCGACGGAGGGCTGGCACCTTGACATGATGAAGCAGAACTCGCTCGACGACAAGAAGATCTACATGCTGATGGGCGACTACTTCATCGATCAGTTCCGCTTTGCCTACGGTGTGCTTGTCAACACCGCCATGATCGAGGATATCATGCAGTACAGCCACGGTATGGATGGCCTCTATGACATCGTGGAGAACG
>JAZRAU010000075.1:0-28191 GCA_045634705.1 Eubacteriales bacterium
ATAAGCGCCGCTTGCCAAGGACCTTCCAATGACCCGATAAGAAAAAACCGCCGAGGTCGGCGGTTTTTTCTTATCTCAGCAAGCGGCAACCGAGAACAGCCACCGTGATCCTCTTATACCCCGCGCGTCGGAGGGCTCGGACAGCGGCAATCAGCGTGGCACCGCTGGCGGTCACATCATCAAGAAGAATGACTTGGCGATGCCCCTCGGCTTCCCTTCCGCGGTTGACGGTATAGGCATCCTTCATATTTGAAAAACGGTCATGCTTCGCTCGGAGCCTCTTTTGCTCCTTTCCTCCGTGCCGAGACAACAGCGGCACAAAGGGGATCCCCAGCTCCTTGGCCGTGGCGCGTGCCAAAAGCTCCATATGGTCAAAGCCGCAACGGTGCTTGGCAGCCGCTGTACGCGGAGCAAAGGTCACAAGCATCTCCCCTCGATCGGGCGGCAGGTATCCGTCAAGACGGACGGAAAGCTCCGAGGCGAGGAAGGCCACCACGGGAACACTCCCTCGGTGCTTCAGCGCAAAGATCAAGCGGTTGGCCACCGCCTCTCCTTCACTTTTACGGTACTCAAAAAGCTTGACGGTCTCACGCACACCCGCACGGCGGAGCGCCTCGGACGGGCACAGGCAAAGGGAAAGCTCCTTACCGCAAAAGGGGCAAAGCTCGGCCTTTTGCAGCTGATATTTAAGGAAACAGGATTCGCACAAGGCTCCGCCGTCGAGAGGCAAACGGTCACGGCAGGCTGTGCATCGCGGCACGTAAAGAAGCGCCAGCGCGCGCTTGTAAAGTTCTGAAAGCTTCATATCTTTTATCCGAAAAGCCCTGCCGTTCGGCAGGGCTTTTCTTACGCCTTGTAGCTGTCCTTCAGCCCCACGATGCGGTTGAAGGTGTTTGCATACTTGGTATCCTTGACAAAGTAGCCCGTACGGACAAACTGGAACTTGTCCTCGGGGGCCGCCTCGGCAAGGGCGGCTTCCGCCTTGCACCCCTCAAGGCGCACAACGGAATCGGTATTCAGGTAATCGCCGTATCCCTTGCCCTCGGGGATATCCGTGGTATTCTCAATTGTGAAGAGATGCTCATAAAGCATGACCGTCACGTCGGTGGCGGCGTTTGCCGAAAGCCACTGGATCGTTCCCTTCACCTTGCGGCCGTCCGCGGGCATGCCGTTGCCCGTTTCAAGGTCGGCGGTGCAGCGGATCTCCAAAAGATTGCCGTCCTCATCGCGCACGATCTCATTACAACGGACGATATAGGCCCCCATAAGGCGCACCTCGCCGTCCGGCTTCATGCGGAAAAACTTGGGCGGCGGCACCTCGGCAAAGTCATCGGCATCAATGTACAGCTCACGGGTAAAGGGGAGCTTACGCGTGCCCATCTCGGGGTGCTGTGGGTGATTGGGAAGCTCAAAATACTCGCACTTATCCTCAGGATAGTTGGTGATGACCACACGAATGGGATGCAGAATGGCGATGCGGCGCTCAGCCGTTTCATTCAGCTCCTCACGGATGCAATGCTCAAGCAGCTCGTGATCCACAACGCTGTAAGCCTTGGCAACGCCCGCGCGCTCGACAAAATCAAAGATCGCCGAGGGGGTGTAGCCGCGGCGGCGCAGACCGCAAAGTGTGGGCATACGGGGGTCATCCCACCCGTCCACCAGCCCCGTCTCCACCAGCTGACGGAGATAGCGCTTGCTCATGACCGTGTGCGTGACGTTCAGGCGAGCAAACTCGTACTGATGCGGCTTTTTCTCAAAGCCGATGTTGTCGACCACCCAATCGTAGAGCGGGCGGTGATTTTCAAACTCGATCGAGCAGAGCGAGTGGGTGATGCCCTCCAGCGCGTCCTGGATCGGGTGAGCGTAGTCGTAAAGGGGATAGAGGCACCACTTGTTGCCCTGACGGTGGTGATCGGTATGCACGATGCGGTAAATGGCGGGGTCGCGCAGGTTCATGTTGGGCGAGGCCATATCGATCTTGGCGCGGAGGGTCTTGGCGCCGTCGGGAAACTCGCCGTTCTTCATGCGCTCGAAAAGGTCAAGGTTCTCCTCCACCGAGCGATCGCGCCACGGGCTGTTCTTGCCGGGCTCGGTCAGGGTGCCGCGGTACTCGCGCATCTCGTCAGGAGAAAGATCGCACACGTAGGCCTTGCCCTCGCGGATCAGCTTGACAGCATACTCGTAGCACTTATCAAAGTAGTCCGAGCCGTAAAAAACACCGCCCGTCGGCTCACAGCCAAGCCAGGTGAGGTCACGGTAGATCGACTCGACATACTCGTTATCCTCCTTGGCGGGGTTAGTATCGTCATAACGGAGATTAAAGAGACCGCCGTACTTCTTGGCCGTGTTGGCGTTGATCCAGATCGCCTTGGCACTGCCGATGTGGAGATAGCCGTTCGGCTCGGGCGGAAAGCGCGTGTGGATCTTCAGCTCGGGATTGGCGGCAAGGTCGCCGTCAATGATCTCGTGAATAAAGTTGGATCTGATCTCGTCCATAGGTCGTTATATCCTCACATAAGATTGTAAAACATGGATTTTGCGGCGGAAAGCATAGTCCCTTCCCCATGCCCCGACAGAATGCGGCGCTCCCCCGGAAGTGAAAGGAGACGGCGGAGCGACAAAATGAGCGCGGCGGTGCTACCTCCCGGAAGATCGGTGCGGCCGTACCCGCCCCCCGCAAAGAGGGTGTCACCCGTGAGAAGCATATCGCCGTCATCAAACGCCAGAGAGCCGGGCGTGTGCCCGGGAACCGAAAGGACACGGAGCGCTTCTGTGCCCACGGCCACCGTATCGCCCTCGTTAAGAAGGATATCGGCGGGCGAAAACACGGTATCTCGGCCAAGAAAGCTACGATAGCAGCTGATGTGCGGATCGGTAAGCGCGGCAGCATCTCCCCGCCCGATCGCCACAGGCGCCCCCGTGAGGCGCACCCATTCGGCAAGCGTAAGCATATGGTCAAAGTGACCGTGTGTCAGCACAATGGCGGAGAGCTTGGGCAAGCATCCAAGGCGATCCCTTGCCGCCTCGGGGGATATGGCAGGATCCACGAGAATGGCGCCCGTCTTTGCCTCGTCCTCCAAAAGATAGGTGTTTGCTGCATAGGATCCGGCATACAGAAGATGCACCCTCATACACGCACTCCCCTTTATATATTCTTACACAGTATATCATATTTTACCACGTTTGTCCATAGGTCTTTCGATTTTTATTTGCGGAGAGGGCGAAAGAAAATGGGGCGGCATATACTGCTATTGCATCCCCCCTTGAAAGGAGATGATTGTTTGGACCGAAAAATCGTTATCGGTTCTGTCACCTATGCCCAAAAGGCGAGGCGGGCGCTGTCCTCTCTCGGGATCCGCGCACGGCTGATCAAGGCTGAGCCCGTCCCTACGGAGGGGTGCGTGTACGGTATTGAGATTGCCGAGGAGGATACCCTCACCGCCATCAGCGAGCTGCGCCGCCTCGGCATTGATTACAGGTTTTTATCGCCATGATCTATCTTGATAATGCCGCCACCTCCTACCCGAAGCCCACGGCGGTGGGCGATGCGCTCCTTCGCGCAATCCACGAATACGGGGGGAACCCCGGGCGCGGAGGACACCGCCTATCGTTTGCGGCGGCGGAGGCGGTTTACGAATGCCGTTGTGCTGTGGCCGACTTCTTTGGCACCCCCTCGCCCGAGAGTGTGGTGTTCACCGCGGGAGCGACAGCCTCCCTGAATCTTGCCATTGCCACCGCCGCACGGCGCGGTATGCACGTTTTGATGTCCGACCGTGAGCATAACGCCGTAGCGCGCCCGATCTACCGTCTGGCGCGTGAAGGGATCATCGAATACGAGATCTACCCCACAAAGGGCGATGTGCTTGGCGAGATCGAGAAGCGCCTGCGAAAAAACACGGGGCTTCTCATCGCCTGTCACGTATCCAACATTACGGGCTTTGAGCTTCCCGTGGCCAAGATCGGTGCCCTTTGCCGTGAGCGAGGGATCCGCTTTGTGATCGATGCCGCAGGCAGCGCAGGCCACCTGCCGATCTCGCTTTCCTCCCTGCCTTGCGACGCCCTCTGTGCCCCCGCCCACAAGGGGCTTTTGGGAATCCCCGGAGTGGGGATCGCTATCCTACGCGATTGGGAGGAACAGCGTGAATTCCTATCGGGCGGAAGCGGCGTGGACTCACTTTCCGAGACCATGCCCTCACGTCTGCCTGAGCGTTATGAGGCAGGCACCCTGCCCACCCCGGCGATCGTTGCGCTGTCCGCAGGCCTTAAGTATCTCACGCACTACGGCATGGAGCGCGTTATGACCGACGAAGAGCGCCTGCGTGCCCGTTTGCGGGAGGGGCTCTGCCAACGCCGCGACCTTTGCGTGTACGAGCCTGACAACCGCCACGGCCCCCTGCTCTTCACCCATGCGACATTACCGCCTGAGGAGATCGCCGCACGGCTTGACCGCGTGGGCGTTTGTGTGCGGGCCGGCTATCACTGCGCTCCCTTGGCGCACGCGACCGTGGGCACGCCGAAGGGCGGTGCCGTACGGGTGTCTCCCGGTATCACCAACCACCGCCGTGACATTGAGGACTTCCTCACACTGCTTGCACGCACGCTTCCCGAAAACAAATAAGAGGGATCACAAGATCCCTCTTATTTGTTTGGTTTCTTTTACACATTTTCGGTAATCGGTACTCCGTCCTCAAAAAAAGCGCGCAGGCGCCGCCCTTTCACCGTAGCGATCACCACCCCCCCGAGCGGCGGGAGCCGATAGCGACGGCAACGCTCTCCCTCACCAAACAGCACCCGAACGCGGCCGTCAAAATTCAGCGTGGCCGCTATGGGAGAACGGTTGACCGCCACAAGCAGAACGCGGCGGCGCTCGGTACGGCAAAAGAGCATCAGCCTCTCGTTGAGGGCGATGAGCCGGAAGCCACCCTCGCGAAAGACGCGCTCGCCCCGACGCATGGTACCGATCCTGCGGTAGGCCGAGAGCAATATGGCATCGCGGCGGTGCCAGGGATAGGGACGGCGATTGAAGGGGTCGCGGTACCCCTCAAGCCCGGTCTCGTCACCGTAATAGATGCCGGGAACACCGGGCAACGTGGCAAGGACAAGATAGCCGAGAATGAGGAGCGATCGGGCGCGGCGGTGCTCCTCCCTCGTGAGGCGGAGAGAGGCCAGCTCCTCAGGAGTGTGGCCGCAAGCCTCGCGCCCGCCAAGCGCCGTGAGGATCCTTTCGGTATCGTGAGAGCCGAGAAGGTTCATGGTAGCACTCGCGATGCGCCGAGGCATATTCGGCAACACCTCAAGGAGAGCGTAGCGCACACCCTCCGTAGCGCCATGGCGGAGATACTCAATGAGCCCCCGACGCAGGGGATAGTTCATCACGCTGTCTAACTGCTTCCCCGTATAGTAATGCTTTTGCTTGCCGTAGGCCACCTTGTGAGAGGCATCCTCCCATACCTCGCCGATCAGCACACTGTCCTTTGTGACCGAGGACAGCCGCGACTTGATCGCCTCCACAACATCATCGTCAAGCTCATCCACAACGTCAAGGCGGAGCCCCCCAATGCCGAGGCGGGCGTAACGCTCAACGATGCCTCCCTCTCCAAAAAGGAATTTCCGAAGCGTGGGGGCACTGTGGTCGAGTCGCGGAAGAATGTCTATGCCCCACCACGACTCATACTCCTTGGGGTGTTTTTTGAAGCGGTACCAAGAATAATAGGGCGAGGCTTTTGACTGATATGCGCCGTGGGTGGGGTAGCGCCCCCGCTTGTTGAAGTAAACGCTGTCATCCCCCGTATGGTTGAAAACGCCGTCAAGGATCACACGGATCCCATGCCTCCGTGCCGCCGCCAGAAGGCGAACGAGAGCTTTTTCACCACCAAACATCGCGTCCACGCGCTCATAATCGCCCGTGTCGTATTTGTGATTGGAATAGGCCTCAAAGATCGGAGAGAGATAAAGGCAGTTCACACCGAGGGCCGCGATATCCGAAAGCTTTTCGCGAATGCCGTCGAGCGTTCCGCCAAAAAACTCGTTGTTCTCTATGGGATCGCCCCACGCCCTCGGGTATTGCGGTACGCCGCCTCGCCAATCGGGATTTAAGACGGCATCGGCACGCACGGGCACATCGCCTCCGCGGCGGTAACGGTCGACAAATATATGATAGATCACCCCACCGTAGAGCCAGCGCGGCGGAGGCCCCGAAAACCGCGTGACTGTTATCTGGAAACGACGCCCCTCCGGCGTGCGGCGAAAGACCACCTCACGTCCGTACGAGGCTTTGGTGCCGAAAAAGCTTCCGAAGGGCGATGTGACCGAAAAGAAAAAACGGTAAAGCTCGGGCTGCGTCTCGCAAATCTCACAGGCAAAGGCATCGCGGCCTCCGGTCCCCCCCACGTACCGCATCGGTTTTTCGCACTCCTCGCCCCCACAGAAAAGATGCAGGGTGGCCCCATAGGCGCCAAGACGGCGCGGAACAAGAAGCGTCACCGTCACCCGCTTCCCTGCCGTTACGGCATTTTCAAAAAGAGGACGGCCGCCGAGTGTCGGGCGATATTCCCCCCATTCGCAGGTAAGGCGCTCCTCGGCCAGGCGAAGTGCCATCACGCCAGCGTCTCCCCACCGCCAAGGTGCCATATCCTCTCGGCGTATTCGCGAATGCTGTTATCCGCAGAAAAGCGCCCGGAATGGGCAATGTTGACAAGAGAGCGCCGCGCAGCGCCCCTCCGATCGCCAAAGTCCTTGATCGCACGGTCAAAGGCGGTGCGGTAGGATTCAAAATCCACAAGGCACATATAGGGGTCGGAGACCGCGCCACTCGCCGAGATCAGGTAATCGCCGATGTGCGAAAAGTCGCGCCCCGCAATGGGCTTATAAAGGCGATCAACAGCCGCGGCAAGACGGGGCGAGGAGCGGTAATAGGCGCGGGCATCGTACCCGCGGCGCCATTCCTCGCTGACCTCATGGCTTTCAAGTCCGAAGATATACATGTTCTCCGGCCCCACGGCCTCAAAGATCTCAACATTGGCGCCGTCCATGGTGCCGAGGGTCACGGCACCGTTCATCATCAGCTTCATACAGCCCGTGCCACTGGCCTCCTTCCCCGCAAGCGATATCTGCTCACTGATATCGGCGGCGGGAATCAGGATCTCCGCCATACTGACGTTGTACTCCTCGCAAAACACCACGCGGAGAACGTCGCGGAGGGGGGAGCCCTCCAGCTCCTCGCCCAGCGCCACAATAAGGCGGATAAACTCCTTGGCCATATAGTAGCCGGGCGCTGCCTTGGCACCGAAAAGAAAGGTGACAGGGCGCGAAAGCTCACGGGGATCGTTCATCAGCGAAAGGATCTTCAAAACATTCAGAAGCTGGCGCCTATACTCGTGCATGCGCTTAATCTGAACATCAAATATCGAATCGGGATCGAGGGGGCGGTGGGAGCGATCCGCGAGAAAGCCCGAAAACGCGGCCTTGTTTTGTCCTTTGATAGCCGACAGGCGATCGAGCACCGCCCCATCATCGGCGAAGGCCAAAAATTCCTTAAGACGGGTGGGAGTACGGCGGTATCCGTCACCTATGGTAGCGTCAAGCAGCTCGGCAAGGGCGGGGTTGGCCCCCATAAGCCAGCGGCGGTGGGTAACGCCGTTGGTCACGCTGGTGAACTTCCCGGGCATATCCACCGAAAAATCGTGAAAGACGCTCTCCTTAAGGATCTCGCCGTGGAGGCGTGACACCCCGTTGACGGTATGGGCCGCAAGGGCACAGAGATTGGCCATTCTCACCTGTCCGTAGGCAATGATCGCCATGCGTGAGATGCGCCCCCAATCCCCGGGGTGACGGTGCCAAAGCTCCTCGGTAAACCGACGGTTCAGCTCCTCTGTGATCGCATAGATCCTCGGCAGCTTCAGGCGGAAGATGTCGGTCTGCCAGCACTCCAGAGCCTCGGGCAGCACGGTGTGGTTGGTGTAAGAGACGATGCGCCCGACAACGCCAAACGCCTCCTCCCACGAATACGAATAGGTGTCGAGAAGGATCCGCATAAGCTCGGGGATCGCCAGCGCGGGGTGCGTATCATTAATATGCACCGCCACGGTCTCGGGAAAGGTGGAAAGCGTGCCGCCCTCCGCAAAATGGTCTGAAAGGAGATCCTGCAAGGCAGCGGACACAAGAAAATACTGCTGTGATAGGCGCAAAAGCTTCCCTTCCTCGTGATTATCGGGGGGATAGAGCTGGCGAGTCAGCTCCTCGGCTGTAGAGCGCTCTCGCAGGGCGCGCATATACCCCTCCTGGCTTTCGCTGCCGTCGGGCAGAGGAAGGGCATCCTTGGCTCGGAAAAGGCGAAGGACGTTGACACACTCGCCCCCCTCTCCGGGGATCAGCATATCGTAAGGGACGGCGCGCACCTCGGTGTAGTCGACGTGGCTCACGCGGAGAGCCCCTCCCTCCCAACGTTCCTCAATGCGGCCGCCAAAGCGGACGGGGACGCTTTTCTCGGGGCGTGGGAGCAGCCAAACACCTCCCGAAGGGAGCCACTCATCGGGAAGCTCGACCTGTGCGCCGTCCACGATGCGCTGGCGGAACAGCCCCGCCTCGTAGCAAAGCGAATATCCTATGGCCGAATAGCCGAGGGCCGACAGAGAATCGAGAAAACAGGCGGCAAGACGGCCAAGACCGCCGTCGCCAAGTCCGGGATCGCACTCACAGTCGTACACCTCGTGGAGAGTTTGACCGTACCTTTCGAGGAGCGACGCGATCTCGCCCGTCACACCGAGGCGGTCGGCATTGGCGCGGAGCGAGCGGCCCATGAGAAACTCCATGCAAAGATAGGCCACGCGGCGATCACCTCGACGTGCCCGTGCCTCGCGACTCCGCCTTTCTCCGTCAGAAAGGACCTCAAGGAGCGCCTTGGCCGTTGCCTCATACCACTGCCCGGCACTCGCTGACGCGGGATCGGCGATCCCAAGGCCGCACAGCTTCGCCTTTATCCTTTCGGAAATGCAAGGTTTTGTTTTCATTTTCAAGTTTTATCCTCTCGCGTATATGATTTTTTCGTAAAGATCGAGATATTCTCCTGCCGAACGTCGCCACGAAAAATCCGTGCGCATGCAGGTGTGGCAAAGGCGCGACCACGCCTCGGCATCCTCGCGATAAAGGGCCAGCGCCTGACAAACGGCCCCACTGAGGGCCTCGGGAGTGTAATCGCAAAACACAAAGCCGTTGCCCCCCGCCTCACCGTAGGGAGTGATGCTGTCGGAAAGACCGCCCACGGCACGTACCACAGGGACACAGCCGTAGCGGCAGGCCGTCATCTGCGAAAGGCCACACGGCTCACTCCTTGACGGCATCAGAAAAATGTCACCCGCAGCATACAGGCGCTTGGAAAGAGCTCGGTCAAACGACAAAACGGCGCGCGCACGGTCACGGTAGCGGTCACAAAGCTCCGAAAAGAGATGCTCATAACGAGCATCCCCTGTGCCGAGGAGGACAAACCGCACAGGCCTTTCAAGCAGCGTCTCAACCGCAGGGAGAAGGATATCCAGCCCCTTCGCCTCGGTGAGCCGTGTGACGGCAATAATGAGTGGCGCATCCGAAGGGGATAGCGAAAGCTCACAAAAAAGGCTCTCCTTGTTTCTTTTTTTCTCGGTCAACACAGTTTTCACGTCATAGGGATAGGGAATACATGCTTTGTCGGACGGTGAGAAATAAGAGGTATCAAGGCCATTCAGGATTCCCTTCATTTTCCATGCAGAGGCACGTATGATGGGGGAAAGACCGCAGGAATGCTCCTCCTCCAAAAGCTCCTTTGCATACCGTGGGCTGACCGTCGTCACGCGGTCGGCAAGGGTGATGCCGCCCTTCATCAGATTGATCGCCCCGTCATACTCCACCGCCCCGAGGTGAACCGGGTGAAGGTCAAATACATCCGAAAGAATGGCGGGATCGTACTTTCCCTGATATTCAATGTTATGGACGGTATAAACGGTGCGAATACGGGAAAGGGCGGCGTCATGGGCAAAGAGGGTCCGCAGGTAGATCACGCTCATGGCGCTTTGCCAATCGTTGGCGTGCAAAATGTCGGGGATCCGCCCTGTGGCACGGATATACTCCACGGCGGCTCGGCCAAAAAAGGCAAAGCGCTCACCGTCGTCAAACTCGCCGTACAGCGCGGGGCGCGAGAAATAACGCGCATTTTCAACAAAAAGATACTCCACCCCGAAGTAGGAAAGGCGGTGGACGGCGTAGGGCACGCATCGCCACGCAAGATAAAATTCCCCGCGATGCACACAGCGCATTCTGCGCCGCCACTCCTCGGACACCGCATCGTAGAGGGGGAGGAACACAGAGACCGTGCATTCGCGGCCAAGGAGGCGGCGGATCGCGCGGGGGAGCGCACCCATGACGTCACCAAGTCCTCCACTGGCTGCAAAGGGAGTGGCCTCCGAGGTAACGTAAAAGATCGACCGCATATCCTATACCTTTCTTTCCTTGGGAATATAGAGGGGCATGGTGGTGTGCCCCGAGAGGTGGCGCCCCTCACCGATAAAAACACCCTTGTCGGCAACAACGCAGGAAAGGGCGCTCCCGCGCCCGACGTATGTACCGCCAAAAAGGATCGAATTTTCAACCGTTGCTCCGCGCTCTACCCTCACGCCGCGAAACAGCACCGAATTTCTTACCTCGCCGTCGATCACGCAGTCATCGGCAAGCAGACAGGCATGCACCGAGTCACACGTGCGATAAGCGGCAGGAGAGGTGCTGTGCACCTTAGTGAGGATCGGGCGGGCGGGATCGCAAAGCAATGCCCTCCGCACGACAGCGTCCGACGTCAGCCGGATGCTCTCGGAAAAATAGTCCAAAAGCCCCGTGGGGGCCGAGGCGTATCCCTCGTGGATAAAAAGGGTGCTTGCAGACGTTGTCTTTCCTGTGATCGGCGCAAAGACGGCCTCACACTCCTCTCGGCTTTTGGCCGACAAAAGATCAAAAAGGAAGCTACGGCTAAGGATGCGGATACCAAGATCGGCCACCTCCCCCGTCTCAGCCCGTGCCACCACCGAGGTCATCGGATTTCCCTCGCGCCGGTGAAAGAGGAGCGCCTTGCCGAGATCGACATTGGCAACCACATCTCCCCGCATCAGAATGAATTCCTCATGATGCATCGGCACAAGATCACGCCGCATGCCGAGAAGGGCATCCACGTGTCCGCGGAAGGACTGCGGCACGATCCCCGGTGCGACCGTGCGGAAGGGGGTGATGAGGCGGATGCCGCCACGGCGGCGCGCAAGATCCCAATCCTTGCCCGTGCCGATATGATCGGCCAGCGAGCGGTAATTCCCATCGGTCACAACAAGGATATCGGTCACTCCCGCCGAAACCAGCATCGACAGAGAAAAGTCAACAAGACGGTAACGGCAGGCAAAGGGGATTGCCGCTACCGTACGGTCCTCAAGAAGGGGGGCCTTATGCCCCAAAAGAGTGGAAAAGATAATGCCTGCGGGCTTCATACCGGTACCTCCCTCCCCGCCGTAACCCGTGCCCCTGCGGGCACCACGGTAATGTTGTCCTTGCCACCGTCGGGAGAGCCGACGACCGCCCCCGCCTCAATGATGGCCTCGCTGTCCACAATAGCATAATAGATGCGCGCTCCGCGGCCGATGCGAACGTCCGACATGATGACCGAGTGATGCACCTCTGCCCCCTCGGAAACGCTGACGCCACCCGAAAGCACCGAGTGCGACACAAGGCCGTGGATCTCGGTTCCCTCCGAGATCATAGAATCCGAGATGCGGGCGCCCTCACCGACAAACTGCGGCGGCCGCGCGGTGTTACGCGAATAGATGCGAAAATCGCGCTCGCTTCGCTTTAAGATCGAATCGTCTCCAAGCAGATCCATATTGGCCTCCCAAAGGCTGCCGACCGTGCCGACATCCTTCCAATACCCACGGAATTTGTGGGCATAAAGGGCTTCACCCTCCCGCAGAAGGCACGGGATCACGTTTTTGCCAAAGTCGTTATCCGATGCAGGATCGGCCTCGTCCTTCTCTAAATATTCAACCAAGGTCCTTGTGTTGAATATGTAGATCCCCATAGAGGCCTGATCGTTTTTCGGGTGCTTTGGCTTTTCTTCAAATTCATAGATCCTGCCGTCGTCCGTGGTGTTGCAGATGCCAAAGCGGGGCGCCTCCGCATAAGGGACGGTCACAGTGGCCACGGTACAGCGTGCGCCGCGGCTCTTGTGAGAGGCGAGCATTTGGGAATAGTCCATTTTGTAGATGTGATCCCCCGAAAGAATGAGAACGTATTCGGGGTCGTACTGACGGATAAACGCGAGGTTCTGGTAAATGGCATTCGCGGTACCGCGGTACCAATCCGAGTGCGCGCCCCCGCGGTAGGGGGGCAGGACCGTGACTCCGCCGCGCGTGCGGTCGAGGTCCCAAGGCGCGCCGTTGCCGATATACTCGTTGAGCGCAAGCGGCTGGTACTGTGTCAGCACACCGACAGTATCAATGCCGGAATTGATGCAATTGGAAAGCGGAAAATCTATGATGCGGTATTTTCCGCCAAAGCTTACAGCCGGCTTTGCCGTGTGGCGCGTAAGATCACAAAGTCGGCTTCCCTGACCGCCTGCCAAAAGCATGGCGATACATTCCTTTTTGCAGAACATAAAAGCTCCTTCCGCTTTATAATGTGATAGTATCCTCCCTGCGGGTAAGGACAACTCCGCTGTATGGGGGGAGTGAGAGGCGCAAAATTCCGTCAGCCCCCACGGTGTAGGTCTCCGCTTCTCCACCGTCGCTCCGGAATACCGAGGTGTACCGCCCCTCCCGAAGAGTGGGCAGGCATATCGTCTCCTCACCCACCTCCGAGAAGCGGAGCACCACGACCGCCTCGCCTTCCGCAAGGTCACGCCGCGTGTAGGCAACGAGATTGCGCTCGGCCTCATCGGGAAGAAGCCAACGGAAGCCCTCGGATGAGAAATCCAATTCGTAAAGTGCGGGGGTTGCAAGGTAAAGGCGGTTGAGGGCCGCTACATACTCGCGCAGATCCTGAAAGACGGGGTCATCCAACTGCTCCCAGGAGAGGGCGGCATCAAAATTCCATTCCCTTCTCTGCCCGTATTCGGTGCCCATAAACAAAAGCTTTTTGCCGGGGAAGGTGATAAAGAAAAGCAATACCGTGCGAAAGGTCCGGGCCTTGGCGTTCTCGTCTCCTTGGATCTTTTCAAGGAGAGAGCGCTTTCCATGCACCACCTCATCATGCGATATGGGAAGAACGTACCGCTCTGAAAAGGCGTAGGTAATGGGAAAATTCAGCGCGGTATGGTGGACGGTGCGCTCCTCTCGGCTCATGGAGAGGTAGGCGAAAACGTCGTTTGAGAAGCCCATGTTCCACTTCATATCAAACCCGAGGCCACCCACCTCCGTGGGGTGTGTCAGCTGCGGCCACGAGGTCGACTCCTCCGCGATCATAAGAGCATCGGGAACGGCGGTCTTGACCGCATCGTTCAGCTGACGGAAAAACAGAACGGCGGCGCCGTTCTTATTATCCCCCTCGGCGCTTGGCACCCACTCGCCGGGGCGGCGATCGTAATCGAGGTACAGCATAGAGGAAACGGCATCCACACGCAGGCCGTCAATGTGATATTCCCGAAGCCAGAAAACAGCATTCGAGATCAGAAAGCTCCGCACCTCGGGGCGCGAAAGATCAAAGTAGCGTGTCCCCCACGAGCTCTCCCGTTGCCATTTTTCGGAATACTCGTAAAGGGGAGCCCCGTCAAACTCATAAAGCCCCCACTCGTCCTTGGGAAAATGGGCAGGGACCCAGTCAAGGATCACGCCAACGCCGCCGGCGTGCAGCCTGTCCACAAAGGCACAGAAATCCTCCGGGGTGCCAAAGCGTGAGGTGGGGGCGTAATAGGCACCTACCTGATACCCCCATGAGCCGTCATAGGGATACTCCGTGATCGGCAAGAGCTCCACATGAGTGTAGCCCATATACTTCACGTAACCGAGCAAAACATCCGCAAGCTCGCGATACGTAAGATAGGCGCCGTCGTCACGGCGCAAAAAGGAGCCGAGATGCACCTCATAAACATTGAAGGGGTGCGAGGCAATGCCGCCCCCCTCAAGGGCAGTACGGCGAAAGACAAGATAGTCGGCATCCTGCCACTCATAGGAAGGGAGTCCTGAAAGCAGCGAGGCGCCGTCGTCACCTCCGCGTGAGGCAAAGGCGTACGGATCTCCCTTAAGGTGCGAGGTTCCTCCCGATAAAATGCGGAACTTATACGGTGAGCCGAAAAGATCACGCCCATCGTCAAGGATCAGCTCGAAGACTCCGCCCTCGGTGATGCGCTGCATGGGAAGCCCCTCCTCCCAGCCACAGAAGTCCCCAACAAGGAAGACAGCCTCCGCATGGGGGGCCAGGGTGCGGAAGGTATAGCGATAGCCGCCTTCTCTCTTTTCCTCATGGGCCCCCATATATCGGTAGGCATCGTCGGCGTTTCCGCCGTGAAAGCGCGCGAGCGCCCCGTCCTTTTCGCTCATGCGGCCTCTTCCCCCCTTTCCTCCTGATCCAGCGCCGCACTCAGGCGGCGCGAAAGCCCGGCCCGTAAAGCGGCAGACACCGATGCTCTCATGTATCGGCGCGACTTGTAGTTAGTATAGATCTTTTTTTGTTTTTTTATCAAAATGGCAGTTGCTTTAATCAGGCAAGAAAGGAAGCGCCTGCCGATGCCGAGAAGAATGGCGGCGGGCGGCAAGGCCAAAAGAAGCACCGCATACCGAAAAAGAGCGCCCAAGCGAGTAAGTAAGAAGAAAAATAGCCGCCCCAGCGTTTTCTTCCAGAGAACGGCGCCAAGCAGGATACCCAAAAAGGCAAACAGACGGGGAATGCCGTCATTGGCGGCATAAAAAAACACCGAAAAGACAAGCGCGACAAGGATCGCTGCCAAAAAATCACCGATATGCCGAAAAAATGCGGGAAGCGGCGGCGGCTGTGAAAAGCGATAAGGCACGCTTGCTTTCGGCAAGCGCCAACGCTGTAGAATGCCCCCCTCCTCAGCCGAGGGATACAGGGCGGAAAGGATCAGTGTGCGCGTCTGCCAAAGAGCGTACAGTCCTGCGCCAAGCCCCACCGAAAGCAGGGCGAGACGCAGAAGATGCCACATGGAAACTTCCACGTTATCCTCCGAGGCGACGGAAAAGCCTACCCTTGGGCCGTCCGCCCTCACCGTAGATCATAGCGCTGATCTTTCCTTCCACCGCCACCTCACCTGCCTCAAGAAGCAGCTTGGTGACACGTAGCCCTTCCCCCTCAATGGAAAGCGGCCCAAGGGCCGTTTCCAGCATCACGGCGCCTTCATCAAAGCCCGTGACCGACAAAACGCCGTCCAGCGTCACCCTTTCCCTGTTTTTAAGCGAAAGCGAATGCTTTTTATCGGCGGAAAATCCCTCTTGCTGTATCATAGCCAACTCCTTTCAAGGTATCATATAGCCGGCACTTTTGCTGAAGCAGATCGGGATATCTGCTTGAAGGAAGCCTTATCGGTTCAAGTCCATTTCGGCTATCGGTACAAGTATATGTAAACCACCGCGCCAATATGAAAAAAGGCATTGCCGACATCGGCAATGCCAAAAAAGAAAAAAGAAAAAGGAACGGCACACCGTTCCTTTCTATTTTTCGGAAAGCACCTCATACATTTCAGCGGCATCCGCCTTTTTGGTGCTGTCCTTAATGGAGGTCACACGTACACGGAGAGTTCTTGAACCGAAGGTGATCTCGATCTCGTCCCCCTCCTTCACGTCATAAGACGCCTTGGCGGGCCGCCCGTTCACAGAAACGTGCGACCCGTCACAGGCCTCATTGGCCACCGTGCGTCTTTTTATGATGCGCGAGACCTTGAGGTATTTGTCAAGGCGCATTCTTACGCGTTGACCTTATCCTTCAGTGCCTGGCTGGCAGAGAACGAGGGGCGCTTGCAAGCAGCAATCTGGATCTTCTCACCGGTGGAGGGGTTACGGCCCTCACGCGCGGCCTGCTCCTTGGCCTCAAAGGTACCAAAGCCGATGACCTGAACCTTGTCACCGTCAGCAAGGGCAGCGGTGATAGCAGCAAAAACAGCCTCAACAGCAACCTCCGCATCCTTCTTCTTCATCTGGGTTTCCTTTGCCACAACATCAATCAGCTGAGTCTTGTTCATAACTTTCTCCATCCTTTGCAAATAATTTGAATATGAGCATACATAACATATGCTTTTGCTGAATTTATTATACCATGTTTGTCTATATTTTGCAAGACTTTTCGCAAAAAATGAAAAAAGTTGTACGTTTTGCACATATTTTGGTGAAAAATGGGGGACGTAGAGAGCTTTTTTATTGCAAAATAACAAAAAAATGTCAAAAACACCTTACATTATAAAGCGTTCTCTGCCTTCTCGATTTCCTCGAAAAACCCTTGAATTACATGGGAAAGTGCGGTCTCCGACACGACTCCCATCTGACGGAAGGCGCTCACCGTCGCCATAAGAAAATTCCCGGCAACGGTGGCCTTATCTTCGGCCGTAGCAATACCCGAAAGCCTAAGAATCTCCTGCTCGAGTCCGTCGGGCCTCTGGGGAGAGGCTGCTTGTCCCTCACACTTTTCAAGCACCTTTTGGGCACGCAGAAGCGCGGGAAGTTCACGGGGGATCGAGGCGAGGCGGTCAGAAAACGTATCGCGGTGCTTCTCGCGGCTTTTATTGCTTTCCCACAAAGCCAGGGTCTCCTCAGCCGAGGCGTTAGCGAACACATGCGGGTGGCGGCGGATCATTTTATCGCTTTCCGCACGGGCCACCGCCGTCATATCAAAGCGCCCCGCCTCTCTCTCGATCTCAGCGTGGAATAGGATCTGCAGCAAAAGATCCCCCAGCTCCTCGCAAAGGTCCTCGGCATTCCCCGTTTCAAGAGCGTCCAGCACCTCATACGTCTCCTCAACAAGATAGCGGGAGAGGGTCTTGTGTGTCTGGGCGCGGTCCCAAGGGCAGCCGTCAGGCGCCCGCAAACGGCGCACCACGGCCAAAAGCTCCTCGTAAGCAAGGTTTTCTTTACATTTCTCATTCATAGTCATTCTCTTTTCCGTAACAGATGATATTTAGACAGCAGTCGGACAAAGCGGTCTCCGCGCGGCAGAAGCCGCATCTCGGCCTCACTCACCCCCCCAAGGCACAAAACGGCGGGCAGATAGACGGCCACGGCCGCCACCACGGAAAGTGCCAGCGCGAGGAGGCCGCCAAGGGGCGCGGTGAGAGCGTACACCCCCGCCGCTGCCAAGGCCGAAAGGAGCGCGGCAAGGGCAGGGGGCGCGACGATCGAAAACGGCTCGGGCCCAAGGAGCGTTTCCCGATAGATGAAGTAAAAATTCAGAAGGAGGGAGGCAAGGTAAAAAAGGAGCGTACCGACGGGGGCCGCTAAGGGGCCGACCGAGGGTGTCAACAAAAAGACAGCGGCGATCTTGACAGCCACGCCAAAAAGCATGGAGATCATCGGCCGTGCTTGCTTTCGGTACGCCTGAAGCACCGCATTGGTGATCGCCAGAAGGCCGAGAGGCACTACGGCAATAGCCAGCACCGAAAGCAGGCTCCCTGCGTTATCCGCCATATCAACATCGCCCAAAAAGACGACCGAGAGAATGGGCCTTGCCAGCACCGAAAGGCCAAAGGCACACGGAAAGGCAATGAGCGCCGCCGTGCGGAGGGCCGCCCCCACGGTACGCGCGGCATCGTCCTCTCTCCCCTCGGTGCGTGCCGAGGTGATGTAAGGAACAATGGCCGAGGTGATAGGATAGATGAGAACGGCGGGAAGGTTGAATAGGGTAATGGCCCCTGTAGAATAGTCCGAAAACACCGCCTTGGCCCTCGCGGGATCGCCGTAATACGAGGCAAGAAGCGGTCGCATCAGCTGAGAATCGATCAGAGAGGAAAGACTAAGCACCCCCGACCCGATCGCAATGGGCACCGCCACCGAAAGGAGGCGAATAAGGATCGCGCGGAAGGGAGGCGCCACCTCGCCCGCTGCGGCGGCCACTTCCTCTCTTTGGGAAAAGCGGGTGTAGGCGATGAGAAGATACAGGGCGCCGAGGGCGATCCCCAAGGTGATGCCAAGCACGGAATATCCCGCCGCCAAGGGCGCTCCTCCCTCGGTATGGAAAAGGACAAGGCGAACAAAAAGGAGGCCAAGCACCATTTTCCCCGAGGCCTCGATCACTGTGGAGATCGCTGTCGGGCGCAGAAGGCCAAACCCCTGAAAATAGCCGCGCAAAACACTTGAAAGGCAAACAAAGAACAGGGCGGGCGCAATGGCCACAAGACAGAGATAGGAGTCACCGCCCGAATTGGCGTTGGCTATGGGCCCCGCCAAAAGAAAAAGCAAAAGGGTCCCCACACCTCCGACCAGTGCCAGCGTAATAAGCGACACGCGGAAAATGCGGCGGATGTGCCCGCCCCTCCCCTCCGAGCGTGCCTCGGAAATCAGGACGGAAACCGCCACAGGGATCCCTGCCGTTGAAATCATGTAAAGAAGAGTGTACACGGAATAGGCGGCATTGACATTGGCCATTTCGTCTCCCAGCCAACGGTTCAGGGGCACCTTATAAAGGAAGCCGAACACCTTAACAAGAAGATTGGCAAGCGTTAAAAAGAGAACTCCTCCAAAAAGTGCCGTGGCACGGTGCTCCCGTCCTTTGCCGATCTTCTTCATACCGCACCTCCGTGGATCAATCGAAATAGTGGGCCCTCATCTCCGAGAACTCATGTTTCAGTTTTTCCACGTCCAGTGTTGTAAATTCACCGTTTTCATACAAAATCCTGCCATCGACCATGGTGAGGCAGACATCGCTTGACCTTGCCGAATAGGCAAGGGCCGTAGCGGGCGACGTTACGGGAAGGTTGTGAAGCCCCGTAAGGTCAAAGAGCACAAGGTCGGCACAGCATCCCACCTGAAGGCGGCCACTGTCCTCGCGCCCCTGCGCCTTAGCGCCGTTTTGCGCGGCAAGGCGGAGCCCCTCGGCCGCTGTCAGGCCCTCAGGCCTTTGCGTCATTCCCTTTTCAAGGAGAACGGCGGTCTGCATCTCGCGCAAGAGATCCAGGCGGTTGTTGGAGGCCGCGCCGTCGGTCCCCAGTGCCACAGAAACGCCTGCGGCCAGCGTTTTTCCGAGGGGCATCACGCCGCTGCCAAGCTTCAGGTTGCTGATGGGATTATGGACCGCTGTGGCCCCGTGTGACGCAAGGATCTCACGGTCGGCATCGTCAAGATAGACGCAATGGGCGGCCACCACAGGCACATCAAAGAGACCGTTGTCAAGGAAGAAGCGCGCAGGGGTCACACCGTGGCGCCCAAGGCATTCTCTATGCTCCTTTTCGGTCTCCGAAAGGTGGATCTGTACGCGGGCCGAAAGCTTTTTTGCACACTCTGCCACGTAGCGCACGCACGGAGCCACATTCGTATACTCGGCGTGAAGTGAGAGGTCAACGCGGATCCTTCCCTCCTCGGCCCCGTTCCACGCGGCGTGAAGGGCAAGAGCCTCACGGATGCGGCTGTCCGCCGAATAATCCGCGTTCTCATCAAAGGAGACTATGCTGCGCGAAAGGTTGGCCTTGATCCCTCCCTCAGCTACAGCGCGGGCCGTGGCATCGCAAAAGAAATACATATCCGAGAAGGAGGTCACACCCCCCGCCAGCATCTCGGCGATAGCAAGCTTTGAGGAAAGGTAAACCGAGCGGTCGTCCAGGCGGTCCTCAGCGGGAAAGATGCGCTCGGTAAGCCAACGGTCAAGCGGAAGGTCCTCGCCATAGCCACGCAGAAGCGTCATAGCCGAGTGGCAATGAGCGTTTACAAGCCCCGGCGTCAGAAGCCTGCCGCGACCGTCGATCACGCGGTCAAAGTCCCCCTTCGGCCGTTCGGCCCCGATAGCGGCAATGCGCTTATTCTCCACCGTTACAAACGCGGTCTCCCCCGTGGGGAGGAGGACACTGTCAAATAAAATCTTCATACGTCACCCCAAGAACTCCCGATAGACCGAGGTCGCGGGAATATAGGTTTTGGAAATCTCATCAATGCGGGAAAGCGCGACGGTGATCCTTCTTGCCTCATTATAAAACGGATGTCCCTCGGGGATCCGTGAAAGGAGAGGAAGGAGATAGGGCTTCAGAGCCGAGATCTCATATCCGAGGGAGGAATCGATCACAACGTCCGCTGTGCCGATATACGGAAGGATATGCTTTTCTTCATTGTCACGGACGCTCTCCCAGAGATCAAGCGTGAAGGTAGGATCCGCACCGCGGAAATTGTAGTCGCGCACAAGACGGCGCAAAAGGCGAAGCTCCGTGCGGTCAAAGGTGGTGTCCGAAAGCGCAATACCCCTCTCGGCAAAGGCAAAGACCGAGGCGTACCGATGTCCCGAAAACTGTGCGGTGACCTCGGGATAGATCGCCTGGATCCCTTCAAAAATATATACGTCGTACTCACCGTCCGAAACCGTTACGGTCCCCGATCGCCGTCCCGTCAGAAAATCAAAGCGCGGAAGGCGGGCCGGCCGCCCCGAAAAAATATCGTCGACCGCGGCGGCAAAGGCATCCATATCGATGGTGGAGGGGGAATCGAAGTCGATCCGTCCCCCTGTGGCGGCCGCCCTCTCGATGAGGAGCGACCGATCGTAAAAGAAATCGTCGATCGAGACCACGCGAACACGGGCTCCCGCCTCGGAAAACTCCGAGATCAGCTTATTTGCCGTGGTGGTCTTGCCCGAGCAGCTCGGGCCGGAGAGCAAAACGATGCGGCAGGCGGGAATGGCTAAGACACGGCGTACGGCATCGTCAAGGGCGGACTCATACCCCGCCTCACATTCCAGGACGTATGCCCGCTTGTCGGCCTCTCCGTCAAATACCGTTCTCGCTTTGATCATTCTCGTTCTCCTTGAAAAAAGAAAGGATCCTCTCCCGTTTGGAGGCCAGCCCAGCCGCGGCGTCACCGTCACGGAGGCGCCCGGCGTCTCTTAAGTATTCATATGGATATTTGGGCATAAATATGCGCTCAATGACCGCATTCGCCGCCAAGGGAGACTCGCGGCGCACAAGCTTTGTGACAGCCCCCGCGCCCACGGCAAAGATGCTGTGAAGCTCCTCCATCATAAAGATGTTGTAAAGGCCCTCGGTGCCCGGCAGGGCGTAGCCCACGTTCTCAAGGTTGCCCACCGTGTTCTTCTGGCGGTACATGTAGTAGGGGCGGTAGCCCGCAAGCTTTGTCCGCATTTGGGAGTATTCCACGCTCTTGGCGGCATCGGCCGAGCCGAGCGCGTAAATACCGTCCTTTTGACGAAGGGCCGCCGAGCGCTTGACACAGAAGGTATGCACTGTGATGTTTTCGGGGGCCAGGGCCATGACCTTGTCAAGCGAATCGGAAAAGATGCGGAAGGTATCCTCGGGAAGCCCCGCGATCATATCCACGTTAATGGCACCGATCCCGGCCTCACGCGCGGTGGCAAAGGCACGGTAAAACTCCTCCACGGTATGGTGGCGGCCGATCGAGCGCAGAACGTCATCCGAGAGGGTCTGGGGATTGACGCTGATGCGCCCCGCGCCCCCCTCCCGTATCGCATCCAGCTTTTCCCTTGTAATCGTGTCGGGGCGGCCTGCCTCTACCGTAAATTCAAGGAGCGTTGCGGGATCTACATTCCTCCCGATACATTCAAGGAGCTGCGACATCTGGAGGGGGGAAAGCACCGTGGGGGTACCGCCGCCGATATAGACCGTGGCCACGCGGAGCCCCAGCTCACGAATGGTGGCAAAGATATCGTCGATGTCCCGATACAGCTCAAGAAGATACTCGTCGATGAGCGAGAGGAGCTTGCCTGAGGTATAGGACACAAAGGAGCAATAGGCACAGCGCGAGGGGCAGAAGGGGATCGAGATATACACGCTGCAAAGATCAGAGGGAAGCTTGTGCGTCAGCTTCATCTCGGTGGAGGCTACCGAAACCGCAAGGGCCGCCTTGCGCGGATTCAGAAAGTACTGATCGCGCAGGATGGCACGGGAATTGCGGATACCGTTCCCCTTGGCGATCAGCTCGCTGGCCACCTTGGCGGGGCGCACACCCGTGAGGATCCCCCACGGCGGCGTATAAGAAAAGAAGGCCTTACCGGCGGCAAACACCGCGCGGCCGACAGCGATCTTCTCCGCTCTCGAAACGCTTTTATCGGGGCCGATATCCGAAGCTCCCTCACCGCGCGTTTCCTTTTCACCGATGCGCATGGTGGCAACCGAGCGGACAGCGTCCTCCTCACGGGTGAGGGAGACCGTCACCTCGGGCACGTCGGGCCCCGACTGCTCACTCTCCGAGAAGGTGGCACCGGGAAAAAAGACCATGCAGAGCGTTTGCACGTAATAGCGGTTGATGCCCCCGTCGATCTTGAGGATCATGCGCGGCCTCCCTTATGAAGCACCGCGGAGTCCATGACGATCGTCACAGGGCCGCTTGCTGTCATGGTGATCTCCATATCCGCACCGAAAACGCCGTTCTCAACGCGCCCGAGCTTCTCACGGAGAAGCTCGGAGAAGCGCCTGTAAAGCGGCTCGGCCACACCGGGCGCGGCAGCACGCAGATAATCGGGGCGGTTTCCCTTGGCGTAATTCGCGGCCAAGGTAAAATTGGACACCACAAGGGCGCCGCCGCCGATGTCAGTGACCGACAAATTCATTTTGTCATTCTGGTCGGTAAAAATACGGAGCTTTGCGATTTTTTCGGCAAGGAGACGGGCGTCCTCCTCGGTATCCCCGTCGAGGACACCAAGAAGGATAAAGAGCCCTTCCCCGATGCTGCCTGCGCTCTCGCCGTCCGCGATGACGGAGGCCGAGAGGACGCGCTGTAATACTGCGATCATACTTCTTCCTTACCGGCTGATGCCGCGCACGACGTCATAAATGCCGTCGATCTTGCGGAGCCTTGAAATGATAGAACGGAAATGGCTGACGTTTTTACAGCCAATGGAAAGATTGATAGTCGCCTTTTCATCGGTGGGAGAATTGGCGGTATTAACGCTCATGATAGCCACGCGCATCTCGGCCAGAGCGACTGAAACGTCGGCAAGAAGGCCGATGCGGTTGTCGGCGTAGATCTTAAGGAGCGCTTCAAAGAGGTTCTCGTTCTCGCGCGAGACGAACTCGTCCTCCCAATGTGCCTCCACCCAGCGGCTGCGCGTTTCGGGATCGGCAAGGCCGCGGACGGCATTCGGGCAATCGCTTTTATGAACCGAGGTGCCGGCGCCGCGGGTGACAAAGCCGATGACCTCATCCCCCGGAAGGGGATTGCAGCATTTCGCAAACTTGATGAGACACCCACGGGCGCCGTCAACAACGATGCCGCTGTCATTTTTGAAGTTTTTGGGCTTCTGCGTGGTACGCAGAGGCACCTTTTTCTCGGCGGCCACAGGCGGCGGTACGCGGCGGTCAAACTCCTCACGAAGCTTACCGGCGATATGAGAAAGCGAAAGGCCGCCAAAGCCAATCGTGTTGTAAAAATCCTCGGCGCCGCCGCTGATTCCGACGCGTTCCGCCACGCGGTTGACAACAGCCAAAAGGTCCTCGTCGGTATAGGCGCGGCCATAGCGGTCAAGCTCGCGCCCGACCTCCTCACGCCCCATGGTGATATTCTCGGCGCGGCGCTCCTTTTTGAACCAGGCACGGATCTTGGCCTTGGTGCTGCTGGTCTTGGCGATCTTCAGCCAGTCACGGCTTGGGCCGCGGGAGGCAGAGGAGGTAAGGATCTCCACGATATCGCCGTTTTGCGGTACACGGTCGATAGGAACGATCGAGCCGTTGATCTTAGCACCCATCATCTTGTTGCCGACCGCCGAGTGAATGGCGTAAGCAAAGTCAATGACCGTGGCGCCGAGCGGCAGGCAGATGACATCTCCGCGCGGAGTAAAAACAAAGGTCTCGTCGCGGAAAACGTCGGTTTTGAAGGCGCTCATAAAGTCGTCAGGGTCGCGCGTGGAGTCGTCCGACTCAAGAAGCTGGGCGATCCAGCGGAGCTTATCGTCGATCTCCTCGCGGTTGCTCTTTTCGCCCGTTTTGTACTTCCAGTGCGCGGCGATACCGTACTCGGCCACCTGATGCATCTCCACCGTGCGGATCTGAACCTCAAAGGGGATACCGTCGTGCCCCATGACCGTGGTGTGGAGCGAACGGTACATATTGGATTTTGGCGTGGAGATATAGTCCTTGAAGCGGCCGGGCACCGAACGGAACAGCTCGTGAACGATCCCCAACGCCGTGTAGCACTCCATTTCCGTCTCCACGATCACGCGGAGAGCGTAAAAGTCGTAAACGTCGTCAAAGCCCTTGTTTTGCGAATAGATCTTGCGGTAGAGGCTGTAAACGCTTTTGACACGCCCCTCCATAGCACAGCGAATGTTGTTTTCGCGGAGCTTCTCTATGATCTCGGCCTTCGCGCTGTCAATAAGATCGTGCGTTTTGCCGTACTTGCCCTCGATCTCGGCCGAGATCTCACCGTAGCCGATAGGATCCAGGTAACGGAGACTGATGTCCTCAAGCTCCTGCTTGATGCGCTGCATACCCAGGCGGTGAGCGAGGGGAGCGTAGATATACATGGTTTCAAGCGAAATGGTGCGGCGCTTTTCATCGGATTTGGCGTCCAGGGTACGCATATTGTGAAGGCGGTCGCAAAGCTTGACGAAGATGACGCGGATATCCTTGGACATGGCGAGAAGCATCTTACGGATGTTCTCGATATGGGCCTCCTCCTTATCCTCAAAGCGCACGGTAACGATCTTGGTGACGCCCTCAACGATCATGGCAACGTCATCACCGAAGCGACGGCGCAGCTCATCGTAATCGGTTTTCCCCACGCAATCCTCAAGCGTATCGTGAAGGAGGGCCGCGCAGATCGAGTCGGTATCCAGCTCAAGCTCCGCGATGATAGATGCCACCGCCACGGGATGCACGATGTATGGGTCTCCGCTTTGGCGGAACTGCCCCTCGTGCAGAGCCTTGGAGTAGAGGAACGCCTCACGGATCTTTTTAAGGTCGTATTGCTTTTTTGTGCCTTCAAGGATGGCTAAAAGGCCTTCGATCTCTTTATACATAGTTTCCTCACGCCTGCTTCATTTGGGAGCGCAGGCGACGTAAAAGATTGGATTTTTCAAGGTCGGTCTTGTTCTGGGAATATTGCAGATGGAAGCGGTAGACCTCCTCGCTGATCTCCTCAATGCCGAGAAGGTTCAGCTCTTGGAGAATGCGGATGATAAATTTCAGCTTCACGTAACCGATGCTGCCGGGATGGCCCGAAAGCTGGGAGAGGAGAGCGCGATGGGTCAAAACCTCACCGCCTCCGCGCACCGAACGGCGGACGAGAGTATAGACCGCCGCAAAGTCCTCACGGCTTGGCAGCACGTTCTCCTCCTCGGTAAAGGTGCCGCCCGTGCGGATCTCCTCGTAGCGGCGGCGCTCCTCGTCAAAGCGGCGGATATCCCCCTCCGAGAGACGGATATCCCTCACGATGAGCTGGACCGATTTGCGGCCGCACCACTCGTTGATATCGGGATTGAACATAACGTCCACAAGGTCGCCGACGAAAAGGTCAAGGTCGGATGCCGGCATGGAGAAGCACATGGCGGTAAAGGCTGTGCGGTCGTCTCCGAGAAGAAGGCGCGTGTGCTTGCCTGCGCTGATCGGGGAGCATTCCAGCACCTTAAGCGAGCGCAGAACGAAGGTGGGAACGGGGTTTTCCACGCCGTAAGGCTCAAGAATACCCAGCTCCTCACAAAGCTCCATGGAAAGATCCGAGAGCGAAAGCTCACAGTCGGCCTCCATGGTGGGGATCCTGTCCTCCTCCTTCAGGGTCTCTCTCGCGTACTCGTTGATCTTCTCGCGGAAGAGGGGCAGATTGCCGCGCGTGACCGAAAGCCCCGCGGCCAGCTCGTGGCCTCCGAATTTCACAAGGGTATCCGAGGCATAGACGAGAGCATCGACAAGGTTTAAGCCCTTGACGCTCCGTCCCGAGCCCTTGCCGACGTCGGTATCGGCGTGGACGGTCTCATCGTCAAAGGACACGAGGATGCAGGGCAAACCGTAACGGTCGGTAATGCGGGAGGCCACGATACCGATGACACCGTGGTGCCAGCCGTCGGCGGCCAAAACGATGACGGGATCGTGCAGAAAATCGTGCTCACGCTCGATCTTCTCATACGCCTCGGCCATGATCTTGTTTTCCTCGGCCTGGCGCTCACGGTTGGCCTCGCAAAGCTCCTCGGCCAGGGCCTCGGCGCGGACGGGATCCTCGGTGAGGAAAAGCTCGGCCGCCAGAGAGGCGCTGCGGATGCGGCCCGCCGCATTGAGACGGGGGGCAATGGTATAGCCGATGAAGCCCGATGTGACCTTGGTCTGCTTGGCAGGCCTTTTGCCCTCGTTCCTTCCCGAGGAACGCACGCTCTCGCAAAGGGCGGAAAAGCCAATGCGCGGTGCGGTATCAAGGATACGAAGCCCCTCCTTGACGATGAGGCGGTTCTCCTCGCGGATCGGCATCACGTCGGCGATCGTTCCGATAGCAATAAGATCGGCGTACTTCTCGCAAATGCGACGGGCACAAACCGCGCGGCTGTCGCCGCTGATTGCCTCCTCGTACGCCAGAATGAACTTAAAGACCACGCCGACCCCCGCAAGCTCCCGGAAGGGATAGCGGCTCCCCGGACGGTGGGGATTGAGGACGGCCACAGCGGGAGGCAGGGTCGGCAGGCACTCGTGGTGGTCGGTCACGACAAAATCGATGCCCAGCGTTTTGGCATAGGCGATCTCCTGGGTGGCGGTCACGCCCGTGTCGACCGTGACGATGAGCGAGGTGCCCGCGCGGTGCAGGGTATCGATCGCGGTGCAGGAAACGCCGTAGCCCTCCCCTGAGCGGTTGGGGATATAATAGTCGGCGTTCGCCCCGCGGGAACGCAGGTACAGAAGAAGGGTGCAGACCGCCGTCACGCCGTCCACATCATAGTCTCCGTAGACCGTGATCTTCTCTCCCCTCTCAATGGCGAGGCGGACACGGTCGATCGCCTTATCGGCATCGTCAAGAAGATAAGGATCGCAAAGGATCTCGGACTCAAGACGGAGAAAGGAGGCCGCCGCCTCCGGGGTGGTGTAACCCCTGTTGTAGAGCAGGCGCGAGACGACCATGCCGATGCCGAGCGTATCGGATATGGCACGGACAAGCGGCAGGGAGGTTTCGGTCACGCTGTCGCGCAGTACCCATTTTTTCATTGTTTTTCCGTTTTTCTTAAGCATTCTATGTTCCTATTTGCGGTCATGCGACCGCCTTCCTATGTAATACGTCTTAAAGCCGCGGGCGATAGCGCGAAAGGATCGCGAGCGCCGTGCGGAGGCCGTCAAGCGCGGCGCTGGTAATGCCGCCGGCATAGCCGGCCCCTTCCCCCGCAGGGTAAAGGTTGTCGGTCCCCTCCGCCGTGCGAAGCTCGGTGCGTAGAATACGCACAGGGGCCGAGGTGCGCGTTTCCGCCCCTGTGAGAACGGCATCGGGCGCGGCAAAGCCGGTAAGGCGGCGGTCAAACGCCGTGATGCCGCGGGCAAGAGCCTTTGTCACAAAGGGGGGAAGATAGTCATCGGGGGACGAGAGGGCGATGCCCTCACCTTCCATATAGGTAGGCAACACGCGAGAGGGTGCGGTGCCGCGCTTCCCCTCCAAAAAATCGCCGACCGTGGTCACG
The DNA here is from genome assembly GCA_045634705.1 of Eubacteriales bacterium. GTDB lineage: Bacteria > Bacillota > Clostridia > Oscillospirales > CAG-272 > UBA1740. Next base: position 27,751 of record JAZRAU010000075.1, read on the forward strand.
GGAGCCGCGTAAGCTCCGCCTCCCGCGGCAAAGGCCGCCCGCTCAATCCGGCGCTGAAAGTCGATAGCGCCGAGCGGCGTGGCGCCGTAATCCTCGCAAAAGACCGAAACGGCCAAGGCAGCATTGGAGTTGCGGCCGTCACGGGCGTACTCACTCATGCCGTTGACAACAACACCGCCCTCCTCCGAGGCGGCGGCAACAACCGTTCCGCCGGGGCACATACAGAAGGTATAGACCCCGCGGGTGTCGGTATCGGCGGAGAAATTGTAGGCGGCACGGCCAAGCGCCGGGTGCCCCGCCAGATCTCCGTACAGCGCACGGTCAACATCATCGGAGAGATGCTCGATGCGGACACCGACCGAAAAGGGCTTGGGCGTGACGGTAAAGCCGCCGTCAAGGAGCGCGCGGTGCATCATCACCGCATCGTCGTAAAGGATCTCG
>JAZRAU010000076.1:0-7323 GCA_045634705.1 Eubacteriales bacterium
GATGTCGCTGTATGCCTCTGCCGTTTCGGCGATCGGCACGGTGCGCGCGTTTCTCTTAGAAACCCAAAGAAAGGTGGCGCGCGAAAGCTCGGTGGTCATGGACGGCCGCGATATCGGCACCGTCATCCTGCCCGATGCCGAATGCAAGATCTTCCTGACCGCCTCCTCCGAGGCGCGGGCCCGCCGCCGCACGGCCGAGCTGGCCGAAAAGGGCATGAAAGTTACCTATGAGGAGGTTCTTGCCGATATGCTTTTGCGCGATAGAAACGATTCTACCCGTGCACTGGCGCCTGCCGTGCCCGCCAAAGACGCGGTGATGCTTGACAATTCGGCATTAACCGAGGAAGAAACGCTGGCCGCAGCGCTTTCCATTATCGAGGCGGCCCGCTGACCTATGGGTATCCGAAGAAGATTTGAGCGCGCGATGCACTTTCTCTTTGCGCCCCTTGCTCGCCTTTTGCTTTCAGCGCGTATTGTGGGGCGCGAGAACATTCCCGCCGAGGGAGGGTGCGTGGTGTGCGCCAATCACATTGCCTTTGCCGATCCCATTGTCCTCTCGGCCGTCTTTCCGCGAAAACGAATGCCAAAGTATCTTGCCAAGGCCGAGCTGTTCCGCATTCCCCTCCTCTCCTCGCTCATCCGCGCCTTCGGAGCGATCCCCCTGGATCGCTCGGGGAGCGACCTGCGTGCCATCCGCCGTGCGATCACGGTGGCCGAGGCGGGCGATATCCTGACCCTGTTTCCGCAGGGCACGCGGCAAAAAGGGAAAAACCCCGCCGACACGCCCATAAAATCGGGGGCGGCGATGATCGCGGCGCGCGCGGGCGTGCCGATCCTGCCCGTTTGCATCCGTATGAAGCGCCAGCGTTACGCCCTCTTCCGCCGCGTGGAGGTGCTGGTCGGAAAGCCGCTCTCTCCCGATGAGCTTGGCCTTACCGAAAAAGACCCCGATTATTACGCCGCCACCGCACGCGCCTATGGCGAGATCCTCTCGCTTGGGGGCTTTGTGCCGGGTGGACTTCTCCCCGGAGAAAAACAAAAATGAAGCTGCTTCTTGCCAAGCACGCCGGCTTTTGCCCCGGCGTACGCCGTGCGGTGGAGGCGGTGGAGGCGATGCTTGCCGCCCCTCAGCCCCCGCGCCGCGTTCTTATCCTCGGTGAGCTCATTCACAACCCCGTCTATACCGAGAGCCTCTTGCGCCGCGGAGTGCTGATCTGCGATGAGGAGGGAGCCGCCGCGGCCGCCAAAGAGAGCGACACGCGGGGGCACACGGTGCTGTTTTTACGGACACACGGTGTCAGCCGCGCAACCGAGGAGCGGATGCGCGCCCTGACAAACGCCCACCGCGACTTTGAGGTGAGAGACCTCACCTGCCCCTTTGTGCATAAGGTGCACGATATTGCCGCCGCGGCCGAGGGACAGTTCCTTCTTTTTGGGAAAGAGGGGCACCCTGAGGTCGTGGGAACGGTGGACCGCGCCCCCGGGCGCGTCTCGGTTTTTGAGAGTGCCGAGGCGCTTTCCGACCTGCTTTCTTCCGGGATTTTGGGAGATGGCGCCGTTACGGTGGCGGCCCAGACCACCATGGGCCTTGCGGAGTGGAAAAAATCCAAAAAAATTCTCAAAAACCTATGTACAAATGCAAAAATTTTTGATACAATATGTGGTGTGACTAAAAATCGCCAGGAGGAGGCCGCCCGCCTTGCCGAGACCGCCGACCTTACGGTCGTGATCGGAGGCAGACAAAGCTCCAACACGCAAAAGCTTTATGAGCTTTGTAAGAGCGTTGGAAAGCGGGTGATTCTCATTGAGCGGCCCGAGGAGATCTCGGAGCTTATTGGCGGTCTTTCGCACGATACGACTGTGGCAATCACCGCGGGTGCTTCCACACCCGACGGTTTAATAATGGAGGTATACAAAGCAATGGACGAAATCAGAACTGAAGATTTTGCCGAACTCTTGGAAGGAACACTCAAAACTTTAAATACAGGAGAAACCGTGACCGGTATCGTGACGAGCATCGCTAAAGATGTCGTTTACGTGGACGTTGGTGTGAAAGCAACGGGTATGCTTGCCCGCGACCAGATCACCGACGATCAGAACGCGTGCCTTGCCGATATGTTCAAGGTCGGCGATGAGCTTCGTCTCTTTGTCATTCGCGTGAGCGATACCGACGGTATCGTCACCCTGTCGAAGAAGAGAGTTGACCGTGACAAGAGCTGGTTTGACCTTGTCGCCATGAAGGACGAGGGCGGGATCATTGAGGGTCCTGTCGTCGAGGCCAACAAGGGCGGTGTTGTCATCGAGGCCATGGGCAACCGTGTCTTCGTTCCCGCTTCCCGCACCGGTCTTCCCAAGGATGCGGACTTCTCTACCCTCGTGGGCACCACTCAGCGCGCCCGCATCATCGACATTGATGAGCAGCGCAAGCGTGCGGTGGCCTCGATCCGCAGTGTCATGATCGAGGAGAAAAAGGCCGAGGAGCAGGCCATCTGGGAGAAGCTTGAGGTCGGTCAGCGCTACACGGGCGTTGTCAAGAACCTCACCACCTACGGTGCCTTTGTTGACATCGGCGGTGTGGACGGCATGGTACATAACACCGAGCTTTCCTGGAAGCACATCCGTCACCCCAAGGAGGTCGTGGCCGTCGGTCAGGAGCTTTCCGTCTTCATCAAGGAGCTTGACGTTGAGAAGCGCCGCATCTCGCTCGGCTACAAGTCGGACGAGAACGATCCTTGGAAGCTCTTCAACGAGCAGTACAAGCTTGGCGACGTTGTGACCGCCAAGATCGTCAGCATGACCACCTTCGGTGCCTTTGCCGAGGTTATGGACGGTGTGGACGGTCTCATTCACATCTCGCGCATCTCTCTTGAAAAGATCGCCCGTCCGCAGGACGCTCTTGAGCTTGGCCAGGAGGTCACTGTGAAGATCGTGGAGATCGACAATGACCGCCGCCGCCTCTCGCTCTCGATCCGCGCTCTCCTTGAGGAGGCCAAGCGCGCCGAGGAGCAGGCCGTCCGCGATGCCGAGCGCGCCGAGCGCGATGCCGCCCGTGAGGCCGCCGCGAAGGAGCGTGCCGAGCTGGAGGCCGAGATGGCGCCTTACATCGTTCGTTCGATCGACTGAGATCATAAAGCAAAAAGGTGCTCTGCCTTGGCAGGGCACCTCTTTTTACTTTTTTGTAAAGTTTTCCGTGTCCTCTTGCAATATAACGGTTTCTGTGATATACTGAGTTGTAATGAAAATTCAGGAGGACTAACTATGTTTAACTTTCTTTTGGAAGAAACGGCGTCTCAGGGCGGCAGCAGTCTTATTACCATTGGCATGCTGCTCCTTGTGGTCGTTGGCTTCTACTTCCTTTTGATCCGCCCCGAGAAGAAGCGCGAGAAGCAGGCGCAGGCCATGCGCTCTGCCCTTCAGGTGGGTGACGAGGTCACCACCATTGGCGGCATCATCGGTAAGGTCGTGAGCATTAAGGACGAGACCTTTGTGCTGGAGACCACCAAGGAGCGCACGCATATCCGCTTCCTTGTTTCGGCGATCCGCAGTGTGGACGTGAAGGCCGAGGAGTCGGCAAGACCGCGCACCACCACCCCTGCTCAGAAGGCCGCCCCGAAGAAGGAAGAGCCTGTTGTGGCCGAGCCTGCCAAGGAAGCGGCGCCTGAAGCCGCCCCTGAAGCTGCCCCCGCCCCCGAAGCGGCGCCTGAAGCCGCCGCCGAGCCCACCGTGGCCGAGGCCCTTGGCGAAGAAAAATAAGCGTTCTATAGGAAAGCCTCCCGTCATATACTGATACCAGTAACGACGGGAGGTTTTTTCTATGGTAAAGACAAAGGGCCGCGCCGCAAGGCTCAGCGGCGGGCAACGCGTGTCCTTCGCCACAGCGATCCTGCGCGGATTTGCTTTTTCGGTCGCTTTTATGACGGCGTTTCTCTCTATCCTTGCTTTTCTTCTCCTGAAAAGCACCGATCCCTCACGCCTTTTATTTCCTGCGGCGCTTGGCACGGCAGGGATGGGAGCTTTTCTCGGTGGGTGGCGAGCGGGGTGTCTGCGCCGCACCTCAGGAGCGCTTTGCGGCATCAGCCACGGTATGCTCCTTGTGTTTGCCTTCCTCGCGGCGGCGCTGGTGATGAAATCGGGAACGCTACAGCTTTCCTCGCTTTTCCTTTACACGGCTCTGCTTGTCCTTTCCACGCTGGGAGGTGCCTTTTCCTCAAGAAAAAAGAAGCGCCGGCACCACCGCTGAAAAAACCCCGAAGCGTTGCTCGCTTCGGGGTTTTTGTATTGTTTTCTTTACATCAAAAGGACTTAGCCGAGGCGCCAAGAGCGCAGAGCTTTTCGGGTAACTGCTCATAGCCGCGTTCCAGCATCTCGGCGCCGAGGATCACCGTTTCCCCTGTGGCGGCCAAGGCGGCCACAACCTCGGCGGCGCCGGCGCGCAGATCGACCGCGCGGACACGCGCCCCCAAAAGCCGGGAACCGCGCACCGTCACAAGGCCCGATGAGGCCGAGATAGAGGCCCCCATTTTCCGAAGCTCATCGGCATAGGCCGATCGGTCGGGAAAGACGGTGTCACGGAGTGTGGACTCGCCCTCGGCCCCGGTGGCCAGTGCCATGATCTGTGGGTGCATATCGGTGGGAAAGGCGGGATAGGGAGCCGCTGTGAGTGTGCAGGGGCCGAGCCGACCGCGGCGAAGGACAAAAAGCGCATCCCCCTCCTCTCTGACTGTGACGCCCATGTCCCCAAGGGCCCCAAGAACCGCCGTAAGGTGTGAGGCCTCCGCCCCGCGAAGAAGGGCTTCTCCGCCCGCCGCGCCGACGGCGGCAAGGAAGGTGCCGCACTCGATCGTATCGGGCATCAGGCGGTGATCGGCACCGTGCAGACGGCGCTTGCCGCGGACACGGAGCGTATCGCTCCCCACGCCCTCAATATCGGCGCCGCACGCGGTAAGATAGGCGCAAAGGTCGACGATGTGCGGCTCACGCGCCGCGCCCTGTACCGTGGTCTCCCCGTCGGCGAGGACGGCGCAGAGCAAGGCGTTGACGGTTGCCCCCACCGAGGGGGTGGGAAAGACGACCGTGGCCCCCATAAGCCCCTCCGCCTCGGCGGTTATGACGCAGTCCTTAACACTGACATCGGCACCAAAGGCGGAAAAGGCGAAAAAATGGAGATCGAGGGGGCGCGCACCGATGCGACAGCCTCCCGGAACGGCGGCGCGTGTTTTCCGAAAGCGACCAAGCTCGGCCCCCATAAGATACGAGGAGGCGCGGAGCGAGGCCACAAGGGCATCGGGCGAGCGACAGGGCGTGATGCCCCGTGTATCGATCATGACGCTATGGGGCTCTATCGGAAGGACCACCGCCCCCATAGCTCTGAGGATCTCCAAGGTCAATAGCACATCGCGGATCTCGGGCAGGTTGCGTATCACAGAGACGTCTGCCGTCAATACGGTGGCATACAGTACGGGAAGGGCAGCGTTTTTACAGCCCGAGAGCGTGACCTCTCCGTGTAACGGCTTTCCTCCTTGAATGAGGAGCTTTTCCATGATGTTTTCCCCCGTTCGTTTGTTGTTTCCGCTTCATTACAGTATATTCGCGCGGGGGGGCTTTTGGTGCTACGTGCCCCTTTGCCGAAACACAGCGCAAAGAAGGAGAACGGTGGCATCGTAGGTCGGGGCGGTGTGGTATATCGCAGGGGAATCGGTGGGTGGGGCGGCCTCATCGGCGGCGGCAAAGTCACGGCGGACGGCATCGGGCAGGGTGGCCGAGGAGCTTTCCCATTCGGCGGGGGCGCACGCCCGAAGGACGGTAAGCACGCGCCCCAGCATGCCGTAGGCACCTGCGTAGATGAGGTAGGGCTCCCCCGAGTCAAGGCAGGCGAGAAAGGCCACAAGGTCGGCCTCCTCCTCGCGCGCAAAGCCCGAGGCGTGGGCCACCTCATGCGCGAGGGTAAAGGCGCGTGAGGCACCGCGGCACTCGGAAGCCACCGTCACCTCACCGAACGGAAAGGCATAAAGGCCAAAAAAGCCGAGACGTTGAAAAAGGGGCGTTACGGTACGCTTCATGGGCACAGAGAGATTGGGGGAAAAGCCATAGCGCTTCCCTGCCGCGGCGTACGCGCGCCGCAGGGCGGCGAGAAGCTCGGCGTCGCTCATCTCGTCCGCAGGAGCCGAGGCGAGGGCCGAAAGCCAAGAGGCGCAGGCCGAAAGCTCGGTGGGGGTGGGCGGCGGTGTCGGCATCTGCAAGCGCTCCGAGAGTGGGGTAGTCTTTTCCCCCGCCGAGAAAAGAGAAACGTACAGGCCGAAGAAGATAACACCCGCCAAAAGGAAGAAAAAGAGAGCGCGGCGCATTCCCCGACGGCTGCCAGCGGTGCGGAAGGACAGGACGAAAATGCCAAGGGCAAGGACGGGGAGAAGGAGCAAAAACAGCTCGGTGAGTGAGAACGGCAGGGCGCCGCAAAGGAGCGCAAGCAGGGCGCGCAAACGGGCGCTCACGGCAGCGTCGTATCCATCGGCAAACCGAGGGGAATGTAACAGCACAAGCTCTATCCCCACAAAAAACAAGGCGCCAAGCAGAAGCGCCTCCCAAGACCTATGTTCTTTCATTTTAGCTTTCATGAAAAATCCCCCTCATACACTTTCAGTATGAGGGGGTGAAAAAATTTTATCCTATGATGTCGTCGGGAGTTTTCTCCTCCCGACTCGTTTTTTTACATTTGGGCCTCGGTGCGCTTCGCTTTTTTCGGCCAATACAAAAGCAAGGTCATGGCAACCGTCAGGACCAGCGTCGCCACAATGCCGCCCTCGGGACCGAAGGCGCCGCCGTTTGTCAGATCGCGGCCGTCGACCGCCACAGAGGTGAGGAGAGCTTCCGGCGTGCCAAGACCGCTGACCGACATACCGAAGATCGGACCGCAGGCAAAGTTCCACGTAGCGTGGACGGCGCACGCAATGAAGAGGTTGTGGGTTCGGAACACAAGAAGGCCAAGAAAAACGCCGAAAATGAAGATGTTAACGGCACCAAGCAGAGAAAAGCCTGCGTTGCCGGCATGCATCGTGGAGAAAAAGAGAGCGCTGACAAGCACGGGGCCAAATGGCGTTGTGGTGTTGCAAAGCGAGGGCATGAGGTACCCACGAAAGAGGAATTCCTCGGCCGAGCTTTGAATAAGGAAGGCGAGAAAATAGAGGATCAGCATCGCGGGACGGACGGCCGAGGCAGTGACTTTCAGGGCGCCCGTGGCGTACGAGATGAGAAATGTACCGCCGATCATAGCGCCGCCGATCGCAAGGCCGAGGAGCGCATAAAGAGAGGCCTTGGCGTTCAGCATGA
>JAZRAU010000077.1:0-9797 GCA_045634705.1 Eubacteriales bacterium
GGGATTTTGAGGAGAAAGCGCCGATCGCGACCCGCAGGCGTATAGGAATACGTCAAGCGGAAGCAAGCGACGGTTTCTACCAAAAGACACCGCCCTTATGCTTTTTTGCCGCACTCGGGGCAGAACTTAAAGGGCGAGGCGGCCGTGTAGCCGCAGGAGCAGGTGTAGCCCGTGGGGCGGGGAGCGCCGCACTCGGGGCAGAACTTGCCGTGCGAGACGGCGCCGCAGGTGCAGGTCCACTCGTCCTCCGCCGTGGGGGCGGGAGCGCCGCACTCGGGGCAGAACTTGCCGCTGAGGGCGGCACCGCAGGCGGTGCATTTGACGGCGGCGGCCTCGGCGCGCTTGCCCTCAAGCTCGGCAGCGGTATGGAGGAGGGTCTCCTGGCCGCGGACGCCCATGGCGCCTGCCGCCATGCCCACACCCATAAAGCCCGTCATGGCGCCACCCGAATTGTTGGCCGCATCGCGCATGGCGCGCATCTGTGCGTAAGCCATGCCGCCTGCCATGGCATCGGGGGCGGCGTGCATCACATTGGTATCAAACTCCTCAATGCGCTTGCGGCTGTCATCGTCAGGCGTGACCTTGGCCAGCGCCACCGAAACGATCTCAATGCCGCGGCGCTCGCGCCACTCGGTATCGAGGGTGTCACTCATATACGCGGCGATCTCACGCTGCTTGATCGGAAGCTGGGAGAACTTGATCCCCTCCGCCGAGAGGCGCGCGAGGGCCGAATCCAGCGCTGTCATAAATTCATCGGTGGCGGTGGCCTTCAGGTCCTCACTCGTATAGACGTCACCAACGTTGCCCGCAAGGCTTGAAAAGAACACGATAGGATCGGTGATGCGGAAGGTGTACTGGCCGAAATAGCGGATGTAAAGCGCGGTCTTATAGTAGGGATCGTCATACGGCATCGGCGTTTGCGTGCCGAATTTGTTATCTAAGATCTCCTTGGTGTTGACATAATACACCCTCTGCTGAGAGCCGGCATCACCGCCGAAGGTGAAGCGGTACCCCACGCGCTTGAAGGAATCGACAAGGCCGCGGAAGAAATTGCCGCAAAGCATGGACGGCTCGGTGGACGAATCCCACTTGTAATAGCCCGCCTCGGCACAGAAATCCACGATCTTACCGTCCGAGACGATGAGGGCCACCTGCCCCTCGTTGACCGAGATGACCGAGCCGTTTGAGATGATGTCCTCGGTGGCCTTATTGCGCGCGCCGAAAAGGCCGCGCTTTTTGGTTTTGAACTGTCCCTTGGCCACAAGCACGTTGCCCGCGAGCGCATCGCAGGTGAAATACTCGCGCCACTGGTCGGCAAGGACGGTGGATGCGCCTGCCGCAATGGCTCTGATAAGTCCCATATCTGTCTCCTTCCAAAATAGAAAAAACCCCGCCGAGCCGTGTAAAGCCGCACTTAGCCCTTGGGTGCAAGGGGGGTGCCCTCTTTGCCGTTTTGTGCTCCCAGCGTCCGCGCGCCCTCGGCCAAGGCGGAGGGGGGCGGGAGGTCTGCAAACCTGCGGCAAAAGTCCGGGCTCCCATAAAGTAAGTGTAGGCCTATCGGAAGCTTTATCACGAGCTAAGCAGGAAAGGTTTTTTCATTCGTTATTAATTTTCTTCGTCGTAGTCGATCTCCGAGAAAATCTCGTTATCAAAGTAGGCGGCCACACGCTCCCACTCGTCATCGTCCTCGATGGCGGCCAGCGTGCGCTCCTCCCCCTCGGTCTCCACGCGCAGGATCGCGTATTCCTCTACGTCCTCCGCGGCGGGAACAATGGCAACGTACTGCTCACCCTCGACCTCGGCCACCGCCACGATCTCGTACTGAGCCTCCTCACCCGTTTCTTCATCGGTGAGCGTGTAAATATCGCCCGCAAGGATCTCTTCCATAGTCATTCCTTTCTGCGCCCAAGGCGCTACCTATATTCTATACGTATTATACCAAGGGGCGGGGGCGGTGTCAAGTGGCAGATTCTGTTTAGCCAAAATGGACTTAAACCAATAAGCCCTCGGCGATACCTTTTCCTGTCCTTCGCCGTGCTCGCCCCCCCGCACGCTTATTTCTGGATCACAAGGTCCTTGATCTCCTCGTAGATAATGTTGCAGACCTTCTCGTAAAGCATCTGCGAAAGGATCACGTCCTTGGTGTAGCCCACCTCGGCCAGGTCCTTCTCGGTAAACTCATTGGCCGTGCCCGCGGTGCCGTACTGCTGGCTGAAATACTCGCACATCTCTTTGACGCGCTCCTCGTAGCCCTGGCGGCGCTCCTTGCGCGAGAGCTTGATGTTCTCCTCGTCAAGGATATAGTAGTAGAGCATCTCCTGCTTGATATACTCCTTGGCGACGGCATCTAAGCCCTCATCGATCGAGTCCTCGCCGTTCGGGAAATACTCCTCGCCAAAGTACTTGACGATGTACTCCTCCAGCGTCGCGATCGAGTCGTTGCCGGGAGTTGTGACGTACTGGTCAAAGCCGGCTGCGGCCTGGTTTCTAAGCATGAGCGTCACGTCATCCACAAGATATTCGGGCCACTCCTTGACCGCGACCTTGTCGATCATGGCCTGCCAGTAAGCATCCACGACCGCCTCGGTCAGGGCCCTTGTACGGTTCTCCTCCAGGTACGCCTTGACGTAGTGGGGGAAGGCGGCCACAACGGCGGCCTTCTGCTGGGCGGTGCTGTCGACGGGCGTGCCCTCGGGAATATAGTCAAGGACGTCGGCATACGAAAGGCCGAGCTTACCGTTGACAAAGGTGTAATCCAAGGCAGGAAGCGTCGGGCGCGAAAGCTCCGACACGTAAGCGTACCACTTGGCCTTTTTGCCCGCAAGGTCGGGGTTCGGTTCGTACTCGTCGGGGAACGCCACCTCAAAGACGAAGGGGACGTCCTCCTTCACAATGCCCGTGATCTTGACGTTTTTCAGCGTAAGGGTCTCGGCCACAAGATCACCCGTGATATCAAAGCTCTCGGTGTAGGTGCCGGTGAGCGTTTTGCCAATGGTGTTCTTCTCATCCTCATCGTCGGGGTTGCCGAGCAGGGCGTCGCGCAGGGCGGCGCTGTAGCGCTGGGTCTCGACGTAATTGCCCTCGGCATCCTTTTCCAGCGAGATGCGGTCGATGAAGCTGCCCTTCTTTTCCCTATTGTTCTTGTCGATGTACGTATAGCTGTACGAGACAAAGACAACGGGAAGGCCGTCCTTACCGACGACCTTATCCTTACCCGTGTAGGTGATCAAGCGGGAGTTGGTGAACTCACGGCCCTCAAGAGCATCCTCAAAGCCGTCAATGAACCTGTTCGAGCCGATGACGAGCGAGGTCGCGCTCCCACCAAGGTTCGAGCCGCCGACAAAGTCGACCCACTTGCCGTCCACCTCTACCTGGCCGCGGTAGAAGACGCTGACGGTATCGTTTTTGGCGATGACACCGTCCGAGAGCTTGGTTGCCTCGGAATAGTAGAGGCGCATCTCGTTGATGTAATCGTCAACGTCCTTCTGCGCGATCTCGGGGATCTTGTCGATCGTTACGGCAAGGCCAAAGTAATCGTCACGGCTGACCGAGATGTACTTGGAAAGGTTGGTCCTTTCGTAGTCAAACTCGACGATACCGTCCACCTTCGTATCCTTTCTCGGAATGAGCAGGATCGGAAGAAGAATGGCCAGCGTGAGAACGATCACACCGCCCGTGACGGCCGAGGTCACGACAATGGGCTTTACGTGCTTTCTCACAAAGGCGGAAAGCTTCTTGAAAAATGCAGACATTTCGGTTTCTCCTCGTTTTAGTTGTTGGAAAGCTGGGGGCGGTGGCTGTCGGCGGCGGCGGTGGCCAGCGCATCGCAGCGCTCGTTTTCCTCGTGGCCGTCATGCCCGCGCACCCAAAGGAAGGTGACACGGTGAACGTCAAGGAGCGTGAGCAGCTGCTCCCAAAGGTCGGGGTTTTTGGCCTTGCCGCCCTTCCAAGCTGTCCTCTGCCAGGAGCGCGCCCACCCCTCGTTGATCGCATCCACGAGGTAGCGGGAGTCGGAATACAGCGTGACCTCGCACGGCTCACGGAGGGCACGGAGGCCCTCAATGGCGGCACGCAGCTCCATACGGTTGTTGGTGGTGGAGGGCTCCCCACCCGAAAGCTCACGCCGGGCCGAGCCGTAGGTCAGGATCACACCGTAGCCGCCGGGGCCGGGATTGCCGCGGCAGGCGCCGTCGGTATAGATCGTTACCTTTTTCATTCCGCCTTATCGGCCTCGCCCGAAAGCGTCCACGTCACGTGGGTCTCGGCGTAGGTGATGGGATCGGGAAGAAGCGTCTCAAGGACCTTTTCCATGGTGGCGTACTCGCGGAGGTACGCATCGGTCAGGCCGTCCACGGCGGCCGCGGCGTAGGACTCGGCGTAGGCGGCGGAGTAGGCCTCCAGGTCGTTATCCTTGTACGTGCCGCTGAGGAGCTGCTTGTACATATTGAAGTACTGCGTATAGGTGGCATCGTACAGCGTTTCCTTGGCGGCCTTCATATCCTTACGGCCGACCGAGACCTCCAGCACATCCGCCAGCGAGAAGAGCACGAGCTTGCGGGCGATCTGATCCTTGGCATCCTTTTCAATGAGAGCGCGGATCTCAGCCTCACGCTTTTCCTCGTTCCACTCGGCGATCTCGGTCGAGGTCTTGCCGAAGGCGCTTCTGAGGATATACTCGTTGAGGTTCTTGTAGGTCTTGAGGTTCGTTGAGTTGGTGTTGTACTCGTACTCGTAGTTGTTGAGCGCGGTCTTGTAGTAGCGTGCGATCTCGCTCTCGGGATAGGAGATGATCTTGCCGGACGTGGCGTACTCTGCGGCGATCTTCTTCCAAAGGGCGTTGCGGATGACGGTCTTCAGGCCGTCAAGATCCTTCTCCTTGGTGTCCTTCAGGTACTCGTCGATGAGGACTCCCTCGGTGTAGTCGAGATAATACTCGGCATACTTCTCGTCACGCGTCTGGTTCTCGCCGGGCGTGAGGTCCTCGGTAAGGGCATTGCCCATAAGGGCCTTGACGTTCTTCTCATTCAGCGAGGCCACGCTCTCTACCATAACGTTAAAGACGATCCAGCTGTCCTTGGCAAGCTCGGTGCTCTTATCATCGGCACCCTTGTAGGTCAGCTTCTCGGGGAGCTTGATTTTCATGGTCTTCTGCTCCACCTTAATGGCCGAGGTGATCTTAACCTCAAAGCTGACCTCCTGGGCGGCAGCGCCTTCCTTGACAACGATGCCGTCAAGGTCAAAGGTCAGGGTCGTGCCGACCTCACAGTTGGCGGTATCAGAAAGCTTTGCACGCAGGGCGTCCACAAACTTGCCGTTCACCGTGGTATCGGACACACCGAGGTCAAACTTTGCCGCGTAATCCGTAACGTAGCTGTCGTTGGCCACGTCATCGGCGGGGGCCGCATCGGCCTTATAGTAGTAGGTGTGAGTCTTCGACTTGATATAGTCGGCGGTGGCGCCGTCCTGCTCATAGGTCGCCTTAACGGTCAGGACGAGGTTCTGGCCGAAGGTAAAGTCGTCCTCGTCATCGCTATTGCGCTCAAAGCGCGTGGCGAAGTTCCCGTAATCGATGAGAAGCGTCTCAAGCGCCGGGGCGAGCGTGCCCGAGCCGAGGCGCACCACGGTGGCGGCCGCGGGGTCGGTGATGGCCGTATTGGACATCACGGGCTTGTCGGTGTCGGCAATTTCATCGTTCTCACCGTCAAGCTTGAACACCTCATAGTAGAGCCAGACAACATCGTTGAAGATGGGGTCGGTCTTCTTGCCGTAAAGCTTGCGCGATTCCTCCTTGGCAGTGTCCAGATCGACGAGATTTTTCTGGGCGCGGTCCAGGATCTTGTCCTTGGTGACGGTGGTGTCCACACGGACGTCAAGCGCTGCCAGCGCATCCTTATCGAGGAGCGTGGCATCAAAGAAGGGGGAGAGATCCTTCTTGTCGTAGCGATAGCTGTGATCGATGCTCGACCACACGATCGCAAAGACAATGGCGCCAAGAAGCAGGAGCGCCACAGCGGGGATCAGCCATTTTTTGGCCTTTGACGGGGTTTTGCCTTTGGTTTGAATGCTCATGTTGTTTTCCTCATTTATATATTTTTCAAATTAATACTGCTTTTCGGGATCGGGCACTCCCCCCGCAACCAGGAGGGCAATGTCACGGTAGATCTTCTCCACCTCAGAGGTGTAGATATAGAAGTAGGCCCCCTCGGCACCGCCCTCGGCGCTGAGCGACACCAGAACGCGACGCTCGCTGTACGGGTAGAAGCGGTAAACGTAGGTCTCGCCGTCGGTCATCTCCAGGGTCATTGTGAGCGTTTTTTGCCCGGCAAGGATCTCGGAGACGGGAACGCTGCCGTGGTACTCGTCAGCGTAGTTGGTGGAGACGAGGTGCATATAGAGGCTCTTGAAGGCATCGACGTCCACAAACGCATTCCTCTCACCGTAGATGACGGCGGAGACCGAAAGACGGTCGCCGGTCACGGAGGTGTGGCGGATATCGAAGGTGTAGGTGGCATCGACGTCACCGTAGTCGAAATCAAAGGTGAGCTTCCCTGCCTGGTTGATGTTGACGCTGTAGAGCGAGGAGTTGAGCCACCAGGCGTTGCTGTGCTCAAGGAAGGCGAGCGCTTCACCGTCCACCACAGCCACAACGTCGGTCAGCTCACTGCCGACGTAATAGGTGCCGTCTGGCTGCTTTTTGCTGATATGGAGCCGCACCGTCTCGTATTCGTCCACAAGGATGTCATTCTCGTTTGCGGTATCGTAGCGGGCATCCTTCGGGGTACGGTAGGAGATCACGTAGGCATCAAGCCCATACGTCTCGATCTCCTCAAGGTCAAGTCCCACGGCCACGGTCTTTTTTCCCACAAGGGCGCCAAGGCTCTCAAGGACCGACATATAGTGCGAGGAATTGGGGTGATAGGCCAAACGCTCCTCGGGGGCGGTAAAGCGGTAGGCCACGCCCGCATAGAAGTCGCTGCGCTCCGAGGCGTTGACAAAGTCCACGGCCAGCGAAAGCGGTGTCACCGAGGTGACGGCGCTGATGCGGTATTCAACGCTCTTGCCGTCCTCGGTCAGGGTGAAGGAGAAGCCGCCGTCACCCACGCGCTTACCGAGAAGCGCTGTGACGATCGCCTCCTTGGCGGTACGGAGATTGACAGGGCCGGAGGGCTCCTCCTCCGAGAGGACGCCGTCCTTGTAGGTCCTGTACGTGTAGGAAACGAGCGAATTTTTGGTGATGACGTCCCCCTCGCCCGTAAAGAGGCAGAAGTCCTTGGTGTAGTAGTAGCCGTACTCGACAAAGAAGGAGGTGAGGGAGGGCGAGACAAAGCTTGCAAGCTCCACAAACGCCGTTTCCTTGACAAGGCTGGAGCTGCTGACGTAAATAGCGTCACGCCCCTCAAGACGCACGTAATAATCCTTGCCGTTGACCGTGACGTCACCGATATAAACGCGGAGCGTTGACTTATCCGTGAGCGTCAGCTCAAACCACGCGGGATCCTGCGAGGGATCAAGGCCGTAATCGGCATAGCGGACGGCCTGCCCCGCGGCGGCCCCCTCCACCGTGACGTTGGTCATATAGGAGAAGGTTCCCGTGGCGACGACCAGCGCCGCAAAGCTTTCCTCATTGTAGGCGACAAAGGGGTAGGCGACGTAAGCGTCGTTCTTCTTTTTGTAGATGACGAAGGGAGAGGTGTTGGTGGCCGGCTTCCCTTGCTCGGTGGAGGTGCGGGCCAGCATATACTCGCCGTGCTCATTGTGCACCTTGATCGCCATAATGTCGGAGCGCTGTTTGGCGGGATACAGGAGATGGTACCGGTCGTACTGCAAGCCCTCGCCCGCGCCCGTGGTGACGGTGGGGCCGGTATCGTCGGGCCGATTGACGATCGGCCGCACGACGGCAAAGTAGGCGACCAGCAAAACAACGGCGGCGCCGAAAAGGAGAAGTAAGAGAAATTGATTTTTCTTCATAGCGTCCTCCTTAACGGTGGCGGCGGCGGATGAGCCGCACAGCGCCCACGGCCAGCACAGCCACCGCGGGGGAAAGGAGGAGGACGGTCCACCATACGGCGGCCGAGGGGGTGAGGCCGAGGTAGGTGAAAACGAGCTTTCCGTTTTCGTACACGTCCTTTTTGGTCGCCGACATCTCCGAGGAGATGAGGCGCTTTCCGCCGTACATCTCGGAGTTCATATTGAGACCTCCGAGAGCATCGCTTGCGTATTCATCGGTACGCGAAATGGTGCGGATCGTGGAAAAGAGAACGTCGTAATTGGCGTAGGTGGGGTTATCGAGGGTTTCGGTCCTCGTAAGCTCGGTGGTGGCGGCGCAGAACACGTAGGAGCAATAGTCGCGCGCGTCCCTCGTGGCCACGCGCACCGTCAGCTGCGCGAGTGAATAGCTGCCCTCATCGTTAACGATCACGCCCTCGGCGTTATAGGCCTTAGCATCCTCCGCTGCGAGAAGCACGGGCGAGGTGAGGGCCGAGGTGGCCGTGGAGAAGCCCTTGGAGTTGTTCACCCAAAGCGACCTCAGGTAGCCCGACCGCACAACGACCGTGCGGGGGGCGGTGGTGAGGTCGGCAATGTCGGGAAAGAGCGAGTTGCCAAGCGCCTCCTTGCTGCTTTCGGGATACACGGCAAAGAGCGCCTCACGCGCGGCCTCCAGGGCGGCATCGTCGCCGGCGCCCGTGCGGTCGGCCTTGACGGTCACGCCGTTTTCGTACGCCATGCCCCACTCGTTGAGGTATTCCTCAAGCGCAGGGAGAGTGGCGGTGGGATCCTTGAAGACCATCAGAGAGCCGGCGTCATCCAGATAGCGGTCGATTTTTTCGATCGGCGGGGTGGCGTTCACAAGGTAGCGGTCAGACGCGGGGGTGGCGTAATCGGCGGTCGGGCCGTTCATGATGAGGAGAACGCAGTCCTCGGGGATCGGCTCGGTATCGAGCGAGAGTGTCCTGACCTCAAGGCCGTTATCGAGAAGAAGCTGATAGAAGGCGCGGTTCTTTTCGTTCTCGGCATTCTCGGGATCGGTGGGGTCATACACCGCCTCACCGTGGCCCACGGTGAAGTAGACAACGGGGCGCTCTATGGCGGTGATGGAGAGCATCACGCTGGCCATTTTGTACTCGCCGTTGTAGGCAAAGTAGGTATCGGTCGAGGTATCGGTACTAAAGAAGGCCTTGGCCGAGAGGATGCGGTAGCGCTTGTCACAGCTGACAATGACGTCATCCCACGCGATCTTGGTGGTGGAGGTGGTGCGGTACTCCTGCACGGCGGTGGGATTTCTCCCGACGTCGCAGGTCACGACCTTGACGTTTTTCATGCGCTTTTCGATCTCACGCGCCATGATGTAGGTATAGCGCGTGTCGTAATTGTTCAGCAGGATATCGGGGTCGGCGCAGAAGGTGATGACGATCTCATCGGTGATGCCCGACACCTCCTCGATAAAGGCATCGGTGAGGGTGTAAAGCCCCTCATCGGTCATATCAATATAGGAATTCAGCGAGGTCTTGACCGCCGCCGAGCCGATGCCGAGGAGAAACGCCGCCACAAGAACAAGGGCCGAAATGGCGGTCATGACCGTCCCCCGGCCGCGTTTTCCCATGCGCGGTAGCAGCTTTTTCATAAAAATCTCCTTAGCGGATCTTTCGTCTTACAGTAACAAAAACCCCTGCGGCGGCAACAGCCAGCGGCACAGCCACCGAAAGGAGGGCGGCGAGAAGCCGCGCCGTTCCCATGGTGAGGCCCTCAAGGCGCTCATTGCCCACGGGCAGAAGCGTACAGCCGACGGGCATCGGCTT
>JAZRAU010000078.1:0-14419 GCA_045634705.1 Eubacteriales bacterium
CGCTTTGCCTTTGAGGGCTTTCTCCCCACCGACAAAAAGGAGCGCCACCGCCGTCTTGAGGCCCTCCGCACCGAGGAGCGCACGACGATCCTCTACGAGGCACCGCACCGCCTCGAAAAAACGCTTTCGGAGCTTTACGAGGCCCTCGGCGACCGCAGGATCTCGCTTTGCCGCGAGCTGACAAAGCTCAACGAGGAGATCGTGCGGACAACGCTCGCGGGGGCTTGCGCGTGGGCAAGGGAGGGCGAGGTGCGGGGCGAATTTGTCCTTGTCCTTGAGGGGGCCGAGCCAAGGCGTGATGCCACCGACTGGGAAGCCCTCTCCCCCGCCGAGCACGTGGCCGCCTACGAGGCCGAGGGGTTGCCGCGCATGGACGCCATTAAGGCCGCTGCCAAGGAACGGGGAATTGCGAAAAGTATTCTTTACAAAATGCTCCAAAACGACGGAGAAGCGTGAAAAAACAAAATAAAAAAGCGACCTTGCGGTCGCTTTTTTATTACTCCACGATGAAGGGCTTCAGCTTCTCAAAGAGCGCGGGATCCTCGCCGTGAGCGCTGAGCTTAATGGGATTCAGCAGGTCAAGGCTGAAGATCCCCATGATCGACTTGGCGTCAATGACGTAGCGTCCCGAGGAAAGATCAATGTCAACGTTCGAGCCCGTGACGATGTTCACGAAATCGCGCACGTCCTGGATCGTGGAAAGGCGGATCATACAAGTGTTCACTTTACATCCCTCTTTTCTTTTTGGGTTGCCTTCATTATAACAGATAGGGTCACGCTTGTCAAGGGAAACCGCATTTTTTTACTTCCCTTCCTCGGTTTCCGTATAGGCGGAAAGCGCCTCCCCAAGATCGGCGGCGATCCTCTCCCTCAGCGAGGCGGGGGAAATGACGCGGACAAAGCGACAGTATTGCAAGGCCCAATAGCGCATGGCCGTGGGGCTGACGCGCACCGTGACCCTGTATTGCTCCGCCTCCCCGCGCGGCGAGATGTCGATCTCCTTGCCAAACCAGTCCACCACCTGATCGATGACCTCGGCGGCGGCCGAAAAGACCACGGGGATCGGCTCATCGGCGTACATATACGGAAGCGCCGAGGAGAGGCGGCGGTGGTCGATGCCGTTTTCGTATCCCCGCAGGGATCGCAGCGGAGTGGCGGCCTCCTCAGAGACCGCAATGTCCGTGAGCTTGTCCATACGGAAATAGGAGATGCGCCCAAACGCCTCGCTGTATGCCATTAAGAAGTAATGCTGGTTGCGGAGCAGCATCCGGTAGGGGCTGACGGTATGCTCGGAGCTGACGTGCAGGCGCTTGTCGGGGCCGTACTTGCGGTAGGCAAAGGTGATCTTCTTCCCTTTTTCTATCGCCTCGTCCACAAGGTCGATCGAGTAGAAAAGCTCGGCGGTCTCGCCCTTATCGCCCTCGTCCGTTGGGGTGACGTTACGGAGCCCCGAGCGGAAGTGGCGGCCGCCGAGGGCGCCTAAGCGCTCGGCAAGGCGGCGGGCCTGACGGGGGTGGATATGGCGCGAGAACAGTACGCCGTCAATGAGCAGGCGAAGCTCACTCGGCTCAAACACGCGCTCTCCGAGGTAAACGCCGCGCGGCGTGGTGAGGACGTCATATCCCGCCTCGGAAAGCATCGCGAGGTTGCGGCCAACGGCCTTGCGCTCCAGCGTGAGCTCATAGTCGTCAAACAGCTTGGCCGCGATCGCCTCCTGGGTGAGGGGGTGGTCGGCATCGGTCTCAGCCTCAAGGATCTTGAGAATATAGAGAAGCGCCAGCTTTTTCGGTTCCCTGGGCATCGGTCGGCTCCTTTTTGATTTTTTGTAAAAGACAGCGGTCAGGGCCGCACACCACCATCCGAGGGCAACGGCCCGGCCCTTTCTCACGGGTGGCTTGCCGCCCACGGCGTACGGCTTGTCCCCATTATATCATAACGGCCGAAAAAAGTAAACAAAAAGCTCTGCCGAGGCAGAGCTTTTTGCATATCGAAATAATCCCAAATGGGTAATTATCTCTTCGAGAACTGGGGAGCACGACGGGCGGCCTTGAGACCGTACTTCTTTCTCTCCTTCATACGAGGGTCGCGCGTCAGGAAGCCGGCGGCCTTCAGAGCCTTCTTGTAGGCGGCCTCATCGGCAACGACGAGGGCACGGGCGAGGCCGTGGCGGATAGCGCCGGCCTGACCCGAAAGACCGCCACCGCGGACGGTGCAGACGATGTCAAACTTGCCAACCGTGTCGGTCACGCCGAAGGGCTGGTTGACGATGAGCTTCAGGGTCTCAAGACCGAAGTAGTCATCAATGGTCTTGCCGTTGACAGTCACCACACCGGTACCGGGATAGAGACGAACACGAGCGACCGACTTCTTTCTTCTGCCGGTGCCGTAGAAATAAGGCTTTGCACTCTGATACATTGTCTTTTCTCCTTTCACGGTAATCAGTCAACAGCGATGGGCTGCTGAGCCTGGTGGTTGTGCTGATCGTCGGCAAACACCTTAAGACGGGTGATGGCCTTATCGCCGATCGAGTTCTTGGGGAGCATGCCCTTGACCGCCTTGGTCATAGCAAGCTCAGGCTTGTCCTGCATCAGGTGACGGTAGCTGACAGACTTCAGACCGCCGATGTAGCCGGTGTGGCGGTAGTAGAACTTCTGATCCAGCTTCTTACCCGTGAGGACGGCCTTGGCGGCGTTGATGATGATGACATACTCACCGCAATCCACGTGGGGGGTGTACTCGGGACGGTGCTTGCCGCGAAGAATGTTGGCAGCGGCGACGGCGGTCTTACCAAGCGGCTTGCCCTGCGCGTCGATCACATACCATTTGCGGCTAACGGTTTCTTTCTTAGCCATGAATGTGGACATTTTCTTTCCTCCATATAGATGTCTTTTTTACATGCCTGTGTATTATAGCATAGGTTTTTTGGCTTGTCAAGCATTTTGCAAAAAGAAAAAGAGCATTTTTTTATTTTTTTGAAAATGCTCTTGTTTTCTTCCGTTTTCTCTTGTTTTCTTGTTTTTTCTAAAACTACAAAAACGCGTTATTCGGCGCGCAGAGGGCGGTGCATCAGGGCAGCGATCGCCTCTCTCGGCCGTACGCCCTCAAAGAGGACGGCATGGACGGCAAAGACGATCGGCATTTCCACGCCCATACGGCGTGCATCCGCTGTGACCTCACGGCAGGCGGCGATGCCCTCGACGGTAAAGTCAAGGCTGCGGGCGGCCTCACCGCTATCGGCTTTCCCGACGGCAAGTCCTGCGCGGTAATTGCGCGAATGGGGGCTAAAGCAGGTAACGATCAGGTCGCCAACTCCCGTAAGACCGAAGAAGGTGTCGCGCCCTGCGCCCTTGGCCTCACCGTAGCGCACGGTCTCAACAAGGCCGCGCGTGATGAGCGCTGCCTTGGCGTTATCGCCAAAGCCACACCCCTCCAGCATCCCCGAGGCGAGGGCGATCACATTTTTAATGGCCACACCGTACTCGGCGCCCACCTCATCCTCCGTGACGTAAACGCGGAGATAGTCACCCGAAAAGGCGCGCTGGACATCCTCGGCGAGGGCACGGTCGGTGGAGGCAGCGGCAATGGCCGTGAGCATCCGCCGCACGACCTCCTCGGCGTGGCTGGGGCCGATGAGCGAGGCAACACCGCGATAGGTGACATCCGAGAGTGCCTCGCGGAGGGCGAGGGAAAGCCGCTTGCCGCTTTCCGGCTCAAAGCCCTTGGCGGCGTTGACCACCACGGTATGGGGGGCAAGCAGACGGCGCACGGTGGGATATACGTTGGGAAACGCCGCGCTGGGGACGGCGATGACGATCATGTCGTCATAGCCCAAAGCGTCCTCGGCACCGGTCGTGGCGCGAAGCCCCTCGGGAAGCGGATCCTCACCGAAGTAGTGAGAGTTTCTGTGGCGGAGATTGATATCCTCGATCTCGGCGGGGTTGCGGCCGAGGATCATGACCTTGTGGCCGTTATCGGCGAGGACAGCGGCAAGCGCGGTCCCCCACGAGCCGCTGCCAATGACAGTGACCCTCATTCCGCACTAAGGGGAAGCACGAGCGACCGACGCTCGGTCTTTAAGGGGCGCAGAGCGATGCCCGCGCTCTTTAACATTCTTTTGGAGGCCAGGGTGCCGGGGGTGGTGGCGTACTTGTCTGAGAGATAAACGATCTCACGGATGCCGCTTTGGATGATCGCCTTGGCGCACTCGTTGCAGGGAAAAAGCGCCACATAGATGCGCGAGCCGGAAAGAGGGCGGCCTCCCGCATTGAGAATGGCGTTCAGCTCGGCGTGGACGACAAAGGGATACTTGGTGCAGTTCTGGTCGCTGCCCTCACGGTCCCAGGGGAACTCATCGTCCGAGCAGCCCTGCGGAAAGCCGTTATAGCCCGTGGAGAGGATGCGGTTATTCTCGTCCACGATGCAGGCTCCGACCTGCGTGTTGGGATCCTTGCTCCGCATTGAGGCGAGGAGCGCTACTCCCATGAAATATTCATCCCAGGAAATATAATCGGAACGCTTCATATACGACCTCCTGTATGGTTGATGTATTTATTGTAGCATATTACGACGAAAATTTCCACCCCTTTTTTATAATAAGAAAAAAAGCGGTCTTGCATTTGGGCGGTGCGCGTGTTATACTGTAAAAAACACGGCAAAAAAGGAAGCGAAACGCCCATGTACAAAACAGAGCTGCACCTGCACACGATAAAGTCCAGCCCCTGCTGCGACTGCCCCACGGAAATCACGGTGGAGCGCTATATTGCTGCCGGCTACACAACGGTGGCAGTGACCGACCATTTTTCGCCGGGCCTTGTCCGCGATTCCGGCTCTCCCGAGACGGCCGCCGAAAGATTTTTTGACGGCTACCGTGAGTTTTGCCGCTTGGCCGCGGGGCGGCTGTACGTGCTTTCGGCCTTTGAGCTGCGCCTCGAAGAAAACCGCAACGAGTATCTCGTTTACGGCCTCGGATATGAATTTTTGCTCAAAAACCCCGACCTTGTCACGCTCACACACCGCGAGGCGCTCACCCGTGTGCACAGAGCAGGTGGTCTGATGTTCCTTGCCCACCCCTTCCGCGACCGCATGACGGTCATTGACCCCGGGGGCTTTGACGGCGTGGAGGTCTTCAACGCGCACAACGGGCACGACTCCCGCAATGCGCTGGCCTACGCGTACGCCCGTCACCACGGCCTTTCGGGCATTGCGGGCACAGACTATCACCACACGACCAACGCCCCCTCGGCGGGGATCGTGACGCCCGAGCCGATCACAAGCGACAAAGATCTGCTCGCGGTCCTGCGCTCGGGCGGCTACCGCACCTTTGGCGAGATCGCGCCCCGAGCGGCCGAATAAAAACCACCCCGTTGTCACGGCAACGGGGCGGTTTTTTGGTATAGATGTAAGGTTTTGTTTCCTCAAACAGCGGTCGTCCGCGGGAAGGCCGCACTCATAGGAAAGAAAACGAGAAGCGTTCCGTCCGTAAGCGACACGGTGGCACCGCCGCCCGTAAGCTCATTGCTGACACCAAGGGGAAATTCCGCGGTGAGGATCCCGCCCTCAAGAGGATAGCGGAAGCCGCGGAGCGTCACGCCCTCGGCATTGCCGCCGTGAGCCAGCACCGAGACGGTGCCCGTGGCTTCTCCCGGAAAGGTGAGGACCGCGGGGCCGCGGAGCGCGGTGATGGCTACACCGTCAGCGCCCACAAGGTAGGCCTCCACACCGCGCCCCGCAAGGTAGGCAAGGAGCTGGAGATTGGCCACTGTATGATCAAGGCGCGCCCCGAGGGCGCCCATAAGGAAAAAGCGAGTGGCGCCGCGCGCCAGCCCCTCGCCAACCGCAAGAAAGAGATCGGTCTCGTCCTTTTCGGGCGGATGGCAGACGATCTCCACGCCCGCGGGCACGTAGCCGAGCGAATCAAAGTCACCAACGGCAAGGTCGGGCGTGCCAAAGACGCGCGCGGCTGCGGTATAACCTCCGTCCGCGGCGATGACCAACACCTCCCCACGCGGTGGCAGGACGGGGGGAAGCGAGTCCTCCCCCGCACCGAACACGTAGCAATCCATAAGTCACTCTCCTTATGTTGGGCTGTTTTTTCCTTTTCATTATAGCACATCGTGCCGAAAAAGTCCACTCCCTAAAAAACTTGCGGAAAAATAAAAAAAGGCCTTGACAACCGCAGGGGCTTATGCTATAATCTCTACGTTGCCGGTGGTTTGCTGGTGTAGCTCAGCTGGTAGAGCAGCTGATTTGTAATCAGCAGGTCGGGGGTTCGAGTCCGTCCACCAGCTCCAGAACTTCATATGGGGGATTTCCCGAGCGGTCAAAGGGGACAGACTGTAAATCTGCTGGCTCTGCCTTCGGTGGTCCGAATCCACCATCCCCCACCAAGCAAAAAGGACACCTTTGAGGTGTCCTTTTTGCTTGGTGAGAGGAGGATACCAACGTGGATTCGGAAGCCCGGGCACATCGCGTAGCGGTGCAAAAACAGTCCGGGGGACTGTTTTTAGGGCGTGGACTTCCCCTCTGTTCGTACTCCGAAAAGAACGCGTGACAGACACCTTTGAGGTGCTCTTTTCGTTTGGTAGGGGATGATACAACATGGATTCGGAAGCCCGGGCACATCGCGTAGCGGTGCAAAAACAGTCCGGGGGACTGTTTTTAGGGCGTGGACTTCCCCTTTGTTCGTACTCCGAAAAGAACGCGTGACAGACACCTTTGGGGTGTCCTTTTTGCTTGGTGGGGATAAAAAACAACAAAAAAAAAGCAAGCCGCATGGCTTGCTTTTTTTGTTACGCGGAACGAAGCGCCTCGATGGGGTTCATCCGTGCGGCGCGGCGGGCGGGCAGAAGCCCGAACACGGCACCGACGAGAAGCGCAAAGAGGAGCGCAAGGAACGCGGTGGCGGGATTGAAGACGAAGGCGTAGCCGATCAGCACCGAGGCAAGGTAAGAGATGCCGACACCGACGGCAACGCCGACAAGGCCGCCGAAAAGGCTGATGATGACAGCCTCGGTCAAAAACTGCAAAAGGATCACCCCGGGACGGGCGCCGAGGGCCTTACGAAGACCGATCTCCGCAGTGCGCTCGGACACCGTGACGAGCATCATATTCATGATGCCGATACCGCCAACGATCAGGGCAATGACCGCGATACCTGCGAGCATGCCGAGGACAAGGTCGGTAATTGTCACCACCATATCCACGACCTCCTCCTGGTTGACAATGCTGTATCCCTCGCCGCGTGGGCTGTTGAGCAGCGTGGCACAGAGGTCGCGGACACGGCCAATGACCTCCTCATTATCATAGGACGAGGAGATCACCACGTCAAACTGTGAGGGCAGACCCATGGAAAAGGTCTGGGCGGCGGTGGTATAGGGCACAAGCACCGAGCTGTTGCCGCTGACGTCGATTCCCACAAGCTCATTCATCACGCCGATGACCACGCACTCGGTGTTGTTGATCTTGATGATCTCGCCAATGGGAGAATAGTTACCGTACAGGCGTTGCCAAAGGTCATAGCCGAGAACGCACACGTTGGTGCGGTGGGCAACGTCATCGGGCGAGATGCTCCGTCCGTAGAGCATGCCCGCGTTTTTGGTATAGGTGCTGAAATAGAAATCGGTGACGCCCATGACGCGGCGAGAAATGGTATAAACACCGTCATACTTGCTTTTGGTCAGCTCGGGCGTGAGCGTCAGGACACGGTTTGAGGAGAGCGAGGGAGACACGCCCTCCACCCCCTCAAGCGAGGCAAAGCGTGAAAGCTCACCCTCGGTAAAGCCGGGCTTTACTGTGCGGTCGGTGATCCCCACGGTAGCGCGGTTACCGCCAAGCCCCGCCAGCTGGTCGATGACCGAATCGGTCACACCCTGGCCAATCGTCAGAAGGGCGAGGATCGAGGAAATGCCGATGATAACACCAAGCATGGTGAGAAAGGTACGCATGGCGTTGGCGCGAAGGTTGGAAAAGCTCATGCGGATCGTACTGAAAAGAAACATTCCGCCACCCCCTTACCCTTGCTCCAGCGCCGCGTATTCCTCGGCGCTGTAAAGACGGCCGTCCAGGATATACACGATGCGCGAGGCATAGGACGCGACCTTGTGGTCGTGCGTGATCATCACGACGGTGATGCCCTCGGTATTCAGCGAACGGAAGATGTCCATGATCTGGGCACCCGTGGCGCGGTCAAGGGCGCCTGTCGGCTCGTCGGCCAGAAGGATCCGCGGCCGCGTTACGAGGGCACGGGCAATGGCCACGCGCTGCTGCTGACCGCCCGAAAGCTGGCGCGGCAGATTGTGGGCCTTGTCTGCAAGACCAACGCGCTCAAGCTCTGCCATAGCGCGCTCACGCCGCTTGGCACGCGGCACCTTGGCATAGACGAGGGGAAGCATCACGTTTTCCAGCGCCGAGATGCGCGGCAGGAGCTGAAAGCTTTGGAAAACAAAGCCGATATCGCGGTTGCGCAAACGCGCCATTTCCCTCTCGGAAAGGCCTGCAACGGCCCGACGGCCCAGCGTATAGATGCCGCCGTCCGGAACGTCAAGACAGCCGATGATGTTCATCAGGGTGGATTTCCCCGAGCCCGAAGGGCCAAGCACCGAAACGAACTCGCCCGCGTCCACATGCAGGGTGATGCCGTGGAGAACGGGAAAGGGAACCTCCCCCATATGGTAGGTCTTGGTAATGCCCTCAAGAGAGAACAGATGACGGTGAGCTTCCATTAAAAGAGCGATCCGATCAGCGTGGACTCGGCCGTATAACGCAGAACGTCACCCTCGTTCAGCGTATAGCCGTCTGCCGCAGTAACGGCGGCATCGGTGCCCGTGGACAGCGTGATCTTGATATAGACTCGCTTTTCCTTTTTGTCGGCATCAAGGACGATGACGTAGGGCTTTTTGGCATCATCGTAATAGATGCATTTGGTGGGAACGACGAGCGCATTCGGCACGACCGTCTTTTGTGCCGTGACGGTGACAGAGTAATTGGCCAGCACCTCCTCGGGGCGGAGATTGTCCGAAAGGTCCACGCCGAGGTAGGAGACCGTTGCATCGTCAAGGAAGTCATCGTAGTATTGGTAATCGCCATGCTCGGTGCCGTCTGCCTGCGCGGTGATTTCGGGGAATACGAGACGGCCAAGGAGCGTAAAATAGGAGATACCGGAGGAGGACGAGCCGCCCTCGATCTTCACGATCTCGGCAATCGTCTCACGGCCCGAGAGGGCATTAATACCCACTGAGGCGTAAACACGCTCACCGTCGCGCATGCGCTTGTGGATCCCCGCGACATCATACTCCGAAAGGGCAAAGGAGACAAAAAGCTCGCTGTATTCCACGGTGAAGAGGTTATTGTCAAGCACCAGCACCTCCCCCTCACGCGCGACAAGGCCCGAGACCGTGTACTTAACATCCTCAAGGTGAGGAAGCTCCGCAAGGATCATCTCCGCGAGGACGCCCGTGCCGACCGTAAGCTCCGCGGTCGTGTCCTCGCGCCAGAATTCGTCGGGAAAGACGGCGGGATCGGCGCTTGAGATGCCCTCACGCAGAAGGAGCGCGAGGACGTATTCACGCACGTTCTCCGCCTCGGTCGTGCCGAGCGAGACCTCAATGGCGTAATGCTCTGCCGCCTTCTCCCAATCAAAATAGATGGGCGCAAGGCGCATAAGATCCACGTCCTCCTCGGTCGTGCGGAAGGTCGTCTTTTTGGCGGCGTACTCCTCATTCACCCACTTGACGCGATAGAGAACGGGCCCCTGGCTCCCCTCGCCGAGGAGGGTAACGAGGTTGACGGTATAATCGTTGGCCTCAATGTCGGAAAGCGACTCAAGGTCCTCGACCGTCAGCGCGGCCAGGGGCACCTTGGTGGAGACCGAGACGTCCCTCACGACGCCGGACGAGGAGAGATTGCTGGAGAGCGAGGCGCGGACGACCGAGGCCTCCGCCAACGTACCTCCGGGCTTATTGGAGGTAAAATGCACGATGGCGAGGATCCCCGCGGTCAGAAGGACCACGAAAACGATCCCCCAGAATATGCGTGCGCGTAATGCTTTTCTTCTCATAAGCTGTGGCTCCTTTTGCGTCACAAATACCGTTAATTTACAAGCATAATTATAGCTTATTTCCGCTCCGCCGTCAAGGGACGGAAAAAAATTTTAACAGAATGTACACAGAGAAAACACCCTCAATTTGCAAAGTATAATTTACGGAAATACAATTTCTCTTTAGGATGCAGGTGGCTTTTTGCCGTGGGGAGCGGTGCGGCCTCTTACGGGGGGCGGACACGGCGCTCTTATCCTCGAAGCCACTTGGAAAATTATAGTTTGACAAAACCGAGCTTATGCGGTATAATATCCTCGTATTCTTTTTTCCTTACAAAGAAAGGAACCTCTATGGTCACCATTAAGGAAGTTAAGACGAGGAAGGATCTAAAGACCTTTCTCCTCTATCCGCAAAAGCTGTACAGGGGCTGTGCCGAGTTCGTTCCCTCCATGCTTGGCGACGATTTTGACAACTGGAACAGAAAAAAGAACCCCGCCTTTTCCTACTGCGATGCCAAGTGCTTTCTGGCCTACCGCGACGGTGAGGTGGTGGGGCGCATTGCCGCGATCCTTTCCCACAAATCGAACGAGAAGTGGGGCAACCTCCGCATGCG
The DNA here is from genome assembly GCA_045634705.1 of Eubacteriales bacterium. Lineage (GTDB taxonomy): Bacteria > Bacillota > Clostridia > Oscillospirales > CAG-272 > UBA1740. The sequence goes on from JAZRAU010000078.1 coordinate 10,648, forward strand.
CTTCTCTCAGGTGGACTTCATTGACGATGCCGAGGTGTCGGATGCCCTCTTTGGCACGGTAGAGGCTTGGGCCAGGAGCATGGGGTGCAACGAGGTACACGGCCCCCTGGGCTTCACCGACCTTGACCCCGAGGGTATGCTGATCGAGGGCTTTGACAAGCGCAGCATGTTCATCACCTACTACAACCACCCCTATTACCTCGAGCATCTCACGCGCCTTGGCTACATCAAGGACGTGGACTGGCTGGAGTATAAGGTGTACACGCCCGAGCCGGGCAGCCGTGCCGCCGCTATGCTGGGGCGTGTCTCCAATCACGTGCTGAAGGCGAACGAGCTTCATGTGGCTACCGTGCGCTCAAAGCGCGATTACAAGCCCCTCATCAAAAAGGTATTTGAGCTTGTGAACATCGCCTATTCGCACCTTTACGGCACGGTGGAGCTTTCCGACGCGCAGGTCACACGCTACGCCAACAAGTTCGTTCCCCTCATCAATCCGAAATACACCTGCTTTATTCTCGACAAGAACGAAAATCTGGTGGCCTTCGGCGTGGCCGCCCCCTCCATGGCGACAGCCCTTCAGAAGAGCCACGGCCGCCTCTTCCCCACGGGGTGGATCGGCGTTCTGCGTGCGCTACATAAAAACAATGCGCTTGATATGTTCCTCATCGCCGTACATCCCGATATGCAGAGCGTGGGCATCAACGCTGTGATCCTCAATCACGTGATGCACAACGCCTGGGAAAACGGTATTGAGTATGCCGAGACGGGGCCGCAGCTGGAGACGAACGCGAAGATCCTTTCCCAGTGGAACATCTTTGAAAAGGAGCAGCATAAGCGTCGGCGCTGCTTTATCAAAACCCTGTAGGGAGCTTCGGATTTCGGCATAAACGCAAACAAAAAGAGGTGTTCTGCAAAATGGGCACCTCTTTTTTGCATCTTCGTATTTCGTTTTGGTTTTGGGGTTGAAAAACTTCGTTTTTCTTCCTACCCATTCTATTTTGTTTGCTATCTCCGCTCGCTCCCTCTCGCCGTACCCTTGTACGCCTTCGGGTCGCGATCGAAGATTTCTGCTCGGAATCCGTGCGCCCCGGGCTTCGGATCTCGCCATAACCGCAAACAAAAAGCCACCCACTCGGGTGGCTTTTTTCATTGCTTCATCTCGCGGAGAGCGTCCAGCGCCTCGCCAATGCCGCCGACAGCATCAATGAGCCCCGCGGCCACGGCAGCCTCTCCGTCCAGCACCGAGCCGATGTCGTTCGCCAGCTCATCGGTGCGGAGCATACGCGCGCGCAGATCCTCCTCCGCGATGTGCGAGTGGGAGGCGATGAAGCGGAGGATCCTATTCTGCATTTTTTCGAGGTAATCAAAGCTTTGGGAAACGCCCAGCACCATGCCGCTGGTGCGGACGGGATGCACCGTCATAGTGGCAGAGGGAACTATGAAGCTCTTCTTGGCCGCCACTGCCAGGGGAACACCGATCGAGTGGCCGCCGCCGAGAACGACCGAGACCGTGGGCTTGCGGAGCGAGGCGATGACCTCGGCGATCGCAAGCCCCGCCTCCACGTCTCCGCCGAGGGTATTGAGAAGAACGAGGATGCCCTCCACGCCCGCGTCCTGCTCCAGCGAGACAAGGAGAGGGATCAGATGATCGTACTTTGTGCTTTTTTGCGTGGTATCGAGGAGCGAGTGCCCCTCAACCTGACCGACAATGGTCACACAGAAAAATTTATCGCGCGGGGAGGGGATCGCTAAGGCCCCCATATCGCGGATCGCCTCACGATCCTCACATCTTGCGGCGCCGTTTGTCTCACGCTCATCCATACCGTTTCCCCCATTTTTGTTTTTTCTTTAGTTTTTGCAAAAATCTTCGCTTTTACTCATTTACAAATACGATTTTCGGTGCTATAATATACAAGGTAAGAATTATGTATAAAGGAGATTACTTATGAAGGTTCTTGTTGAAACCTCCGCCCGTCACGTTCATCTGACGGCGGAAGATGTGGAGACGCTGTTTGGCGCCGGCCACACCCTGACCAAAAAGAAGGATCTGAGCCAGCCCGGGCAGTTTGCCTGCGAGGAGCGCGTGAAGGTCGTTGGCCCGCGCGGTGAGATCACCGCCAGCGTTCTCGGCCCTGTGCGCCCCGCCAGCCAGGTGGAGCTCTCGCTCAGCGATGCGCGCACCATTGGTGTTGCTGCCGCCGTGCGTGAGAGCGGCGACATTGCGGGCACCATGGGCTGCAAGCTTGTCGGCCCTGCGGGTGAGGTCGAGCTTTCTGAGGGTGTGATCGCGGCTCAGCGCCACATTCATATGACCCCTGCCGATGCGGCTGCTGCCGGTGTTTCGGACAAGCAGGTCGTTTCTGTCAAGCTGGATACCCCCCGTCCCCTCGTGTTTGGTGGCGTTGTTGTCCGCGTGAGCGAGAAGTTTGCGCTGGCGATGCACATCGACACGGACGAATCGAACGCCGCCGCGGCCGCGGGTGAGGTGTTCGGTGAGATCGTGAAGTAAGGTCACACTCATTTTACCAAGTAAGCTAATAAAGGAGATACAATAATGAGCAATGTAAGTGAAGCCCCTTACGCAATGAGCACGGAAGTGCAGCACATGTGCGTGGTTACCAAGGGCCCCCACCACGGTCCCGCTCCCATTCCCGAGGAGGGCAAGTGGATCGAGGCCAAACAGATCACCGATATTTCCGCCTACACCCACGGTGTGGGCTGGTGTGCCCCTCAGCAGGGCGCCTGCAAGCTCTCGCTGAACGTGAAGAACGGCATCATTGAGGAGGCCCTCGTTGAGACGATCGGCTGCTCGGGCATGACCCACTCGGCCGCTATGGCCGCCGAGATCCTCCCCGGTAAGACGCTTCTTGAGGCGCTGAACACCGACCTTGTGTGCGATGCGATCAACACCGCCATGCGTGAGCTGTTCCTGCAGATCGTGTACGGCCGCAGCCAGTCCGCCTTCTCTGAGGGTGGCCTTGTCATCGGTGCCGGTATGGAGGACCTCGGTAAGGGCGAGAGAAGCATGGTCGGTACGATGTACGGCACCAAGGAGAAGGGCGTGCGTTACCTCGAAATGACCGAGGGCTACTGCACCAGAATGGCGCTTGACGAGAACAACGAGGTGATCGGCTATGAATTCGTCTCTCTCGGCAAGATGACCGACTTCATTAAGAAGGGCATGGAGCCTAACGAGGCCTACGAGAAGGCCAAGGGCACCTACGGCAGATTCGCCGATGCCGTCAAGTACATTGACCCCCGCAAGGATTGATAAGGAGGGAACCGAACATGGCTAAGTTTGAAGGTTACGAAAGACGCGAGGCGAAGATCCTCGCCGCACTGAAGGAATACGGCATCTCCTCCATTGACGAGTGCCGCGATATCTGCGCCGCCCGTGGCATCGACCCCTATAAGATCGTTGAGGAGACTCAGCCCATTTGCTTTGAGAATGCGAAGTGGGCTTACACGGTGGGTGCCGCGATCGCCATTAAAAAGGGCTGCACCAAGGCCGCTGACGCCGCTGCCGCGATCGGCATCGGTCTGCAGGCGTTCTGCATTCCCGGCTCTGTCGCTGAGAACCGCAAGGTCGGTCTCGGCCACGGCAACCTCGGAAAAATGCTCCTCTCTGAGGAAACCGATTGCTTCTGCTTCCTCGCGGGTCACGAGTCGTTTGCCGCCGCCGAGGGCGCGATCAAGATCGCTCTGAACGCCAACAAGGTCCGCAAGAACCCCCTGCGCGTTATCCTGAACGGTCTTGGCAAGGACGCCGCCT
>JAZRAU010000079.1:0-4248 GCA_045634705.1 Eubacteriales bacterium
AGCTTCGCGACAATCCGCGCCTTGTGAAGTATATGGACATTCCGATCCAGCACATCTCGGACCGTGTGCTTGCCGCCATGAACCGCCACGGCGACAGCCAAACGATCCGCAAGGCCGTCCGCCGCCTCCGTGAGGCCGTGCCCGATATCACGCTCCGCACCACCGTCATCGTCGGCTTCCCCGGCGAGACCGAGGAGGAGTTCTCGGAGCTTTGCGAGTTCGTTAAGGAGGCGCGCTTCGATCGCTTTGGCGCCTTCACGTATTCGCCCGAGGAGGACACCCCCGCCGCTCTCCTGCCCGACCAGCTTGACGAGCAGGAAAAGCAGGACCGCTACGACACGGTCATGGCCACCCAGCTCCCCATAGCCGAGGAGCAGAACGCGAAAAAGATCGGCAAGACCCTGACGGTGCTTTGCGAGGGCTACGATCCTGTGGCCGAGACCCACTACGGCCGAAGCGAGGCCGACGCGCCCGACGTTGACGGCAAGATCTATTTCTCGGCACCCCGCCGTCTTGCCGAGGGTGAATTTTATCAGGTAAAGATCGAGGAGGCGCTCGACTACGACCTTGTCGGCCGCCTTGTTACGAAAAAGAAAAAGTGAGGTAACAGCCATGAAAAAGATGAACCTTCCGAACACCCTCTCTCTCCTTCGCGTTCTTTTTGTGCCGCTGTTTATGGCGGCTGTCATCTTCGTTAAGATCCCCGCGGGTGCCACCTTCTGGCAGACGCTGGGCCTTGCGGCGATCCCCGCCGCGATCTTCGGCCTCACCGCGTACACCGATCACCTGGACGGTAAGATCGCCAGGAAATACAACCTCATCACCGATTTCGGCAAGTTCATCGATCCCCTCGCCGATAAGTTCATGGTGTTTGGTGCCCTCATCGCCATTCTCGTCTCGCGGCCCGACATCGCCAAGGTGTTCGTGTGGGTGGCCGCCGTCATTATGCTCCGTGAGCTGGCCGTGACCTCGCTCCGTCTTGTGGTGGCCAGCTCGGCCGGTAAGGTCGTTGCCGCCTCCTGGTGGGGCAAGGTCAAGACCGCCACGCAGTGCGTCTCGATCCTTCTCATTCTCCTTGAGCCTGCGATCCTCTATGCCGCCCCTGCCGGCTTCCCGCCCCTCTGCTCCTATGTGGCCATGGCCGCCATGCTCATCACCACCGTCGGCTCGGGCATCGATTACTTAAAGACCTATATGCCCTACGTTGACACCAACAAGTGAAGAAAAGCGCCCTCGGGCGCTTTTTTTCTTCCGGCGGAAAAAATTTCGTTTTCCCTCTTTACAAATAAAATAATATGTGCTATAATGACCTACGGACCTTTGCCTCGGGTTGCGGAGAACGTGCGCTTGCCGCTGCTTCACCCGCCGCTTTCTGGGGTTTTGGTTAATAATTAAGAAAGGTGAAGAACAATGGATAAGCAGAAGAAGCAAGAGATCATTGAGGCCTACCGTCTGACCGAGACCGACACCGGCTCGCCCGAGGTTCAGATCGCGATCCTGACCTACCGCATCAATCATCTCACCGAGCATCTTAAGGCCAACAAGAAGGACTTCCATTCGCAGAGAGGTCTTCTCACCATGGTTGGTCACAGAAAGAACCTGCTTGCTTACCTCGCTCGCAAGGACATCGAGAGATACCGCGCGATCGTTAAGAAGCTGGGTCTTCGTAAGTAAGATCGGGAAGGGGCCGAGCCACGCGCATCGGTCCCTTTTTTCCGTACTTTTCCCTGCATCATACCGTCGGATGAGGTAGCAGTTTCATAGTCGCCCGAGGCGCTCGGACGGGTATGTGAATGCTATGTCCTCCGAGGTTTGAGAAATAAAAAACAAACAAAGGAGAAAACAAAATGTTCGAGAACTACAAGGTTTACGATTACGAGTACGCCGGCAGACCCCTTCGCGTTGAGGTCGGTAAGCTTGCCGGCCTTGCCAACGGCTCGGCCCTCGTCCGCTATGGTGACACCGCGATCCTCTGCTGCGCCACCGCCTCCGCCGCTCCCCGTGACGGCATTGATTTTCTGCCTCTTTCGGTCGATTACGACGAGAAGATGTACTCGGTCGGCAAGATCCCCGGCGGCTTCCTCCGCCGTGAGGGCCGCCCCTCCGAGAAGGCGATCCTGACCAGCCGTGTCATTGACCGCCCCGTCCGTCCCCTGTTCCCGAAGGACCTGCGTAATGACGTCGCCCTGACGCTGACTGTTATGTCCGTCGACCCCGATTGCTCGCCCGAGATCACGGCGATGATCGGCGCCTCGATTGCCCTCTCCATTTCCGACATTCCGTGGAACGGCCCGATCGGCGGTGCCTTCATGGGCCTTGTGGACGGCAAGATCGTGGTCAACCCCACCGCCGCCCAGCGCAAGGTGAGTGACCTTGAGCTGACCGTGGCCGCCAGCGAGAAGAAGGTCGTTATGATCGAGGCGGGCGCCCGTGAGGTGGACGATGAGACCATGTACGCCGCTATCATGAAGGCGCATGAGGTCATCAAGGACCTGCTCGTGTTCATCAACAAGATCGTGGCGGAGGTCGGCAAGCCGAAGTTCGCTTACCCGTCCTGCGAGCTCGATCACGATATGTTTGACGAGATCTTTGCCTACTGCGAGGGGGACGTTATGGCCGCCCTCGATACCGACGACAAGACGGTGCGTGACGCCCGTATGCAGCCCATCACCGAGGACGTGGTCGCGAAGTTCTCCGAGAAGTACGAGGAGCTTCCCGCGATCATTGGTGAGGTGATGTACAAGACCCAGAAGAAGATCGCCCGCCGCTGGCTCCTTGAGGACAAGAAGCGCGTTGACGGCCGCCGTATGGACGAGATCCGTCCCCTCGCCGCCGAGACGGGCCTTCTGCCCCGCACCCACGGCACGGGCCTCTTCACCCGCGGTCAGACGCAGGTGCTCACCATTGCCACCCTTGGCCCTGTGAGCGATGCCCAGATGCTGGAGGGTCTTGATGACGATACCGAAAAGCGCTATATGCACCACTACAACATGCCCGGTTACTCGACGGGTGAGGCCAAGGCGCTTCGCAGCCCCGGCCGCCGCGAGATCGGCCACGGCGCCCTTGCCGAGCGCTCGCTGATCCCCGTTCTCCCCTCGGTGGAGGAGTTCCCCTACGCCATTCGTCTTGTGAGTGAGGTCGTCAGCTCGAACGGCTCCACCTCGCAGGCCTCTGTCTGCGGCTCGACGCTCGCCCTTATGGATGCCGGTGTTCCGATCAAGGCGCCCGTGGCCGGTATCTCCTGCGGTCTGATCACCGCGGAGGACGGCAGCTGGGATACGATGATCGACATTCAGGGTCTTGAGGACTTCTACGGCGATATGGACTTCAAGGTCGCGGGTACCCACAAGGGCATCACCTCGATCCAGATGGACCTGAAGATCGACGGTCTGACCCCCGAGATCATTCACCGCGCCCTCACCACCACCCACGCCGCGCGTGACTATATCCTTGACGAGGTCATTCTGAAGGCGATCCCCGCGCCCCGCGCCGAGATCAGCCCCTACGCTCCCAAGATGATGAGCATGTCGATCGACCCCGATAAGATCGGTAAGGTCATCGGCCCCGGCGGCAAGACGATCCAGAAGATCGTGGCCGACACCGGCGCTCAGGTCGATATCAACGATGACGGCACCGTGTTCATCTCGGCCGTCAATACCGAGGCGGCGGAGAAGGCCAAGGCGATCATCGAGGCCATTACCTTTGAGCCCGTGGCCGGCACGACCTACGTCGGCGTTGTCACCCGCATCATTCCGATCGGTGCCTTCGTTGAGTTTGCCCCCGGCAAGGAGGGCCTTGTCCACATCTCGAAGCTGGCCCAGACCCGCACCGAGAAGGTGGAGGACGTCGTTGCGATCGGTGACCAGGTCCGCGTGAAGTTCCTGGGCACTGACGAGAAGGGACGTCTTAACCTGTCGATGAAGGACGCCGAGTAAATTCTCTCCGGCGAAAATCGCGCCATACGTCGTTGCGCCTGCGATACTCGGCTTGGTCTCCCCGCGGATATGGTCAAAATGTGCGCGCGTTGTCACTTGCTTCATTTTTCCCTATCCTTGGGGTATCGCTTCGCCAAAACGCCACACCGTGGCGTTTTGGCTTGCTCACGTACGTAAGTACGCCTGCGCCTGTGTTTCTCGGTGCCTGCCCTCCCCCGCGGATATCGTCGAAATGCGCCCCCCTTGTCACTCTCTTCATTCCTCCCTATCCTTGGGCTTTCGCTTCGCAAAAACCCCACACCGTGGCGTTTTT
>JAZRAU010000080.1:0-2011 GCA_045634705.1 Eubacteriales bacterium
AGACCGATGCCCGTCCAACCCATCTCCTGCGTCGGACAGCTTTTCTATTATACCCCCGCTTTTCCCTTTTGTCAAGAGCTTTTTTTAACTTTTTTCAGGTTTTTTCAAAAATTCTTGTCGGGCCGCGGAAATATACCCCCCCTTTTTCGGTGGGATTTTCAGTATATCACGGTTTTACACGTTTGTCAAGGGGGTTTTCCCTTAAAATACGGGGGCTTTCGCTTTTTTGTAACAATGCACGAAGCGAAGATAGAAGCACAGCGGCTTTTGGTGAAAAAACGCAAAAAAAAGGGAATGCAACAAGGCGCATCCCCTATGTAAACTGCCCCGAAGCCCGGGGCAGCCGTCAAGAGCGACAGAATTAACCGTTGTTCTTAATGTCGTTCTCGTACTTCTCGATCATCTTCTTGACCATCTGGCCACCGACCGAGCCCGCCTGACGGGCGGTAATATCACCGTTGTAACCCTGCTTCAGGTTGACGCCAACCTCGCTGGCGGCCTCCATCTTGAACTTGTCGAGAGCGGCCTGAGCTTCAGGAACCACCACTTTGTTCTTAGACATTTGCGTTCTCCTAAACATTTATATCTATATCAATCGAGCCCACAGAAAATCGATCCCTGGGCTCGACTTCCGCGTCTCTGCTATTATTGTGCGCCGAAGTCGTGATAATATAAATGGTAAATAAATGCGAAGAAAAACGAAAAATAAGGCATTAGTAACGGAGAGTTTTTCCTTCAAAAAGGCTTGGCGACGGGCAGAGATCCCTCCCCGTTTCCTTCCCCGATGACACGTAAACGGCATACTCCCCCAAAAGGTCAAAAGGGAACTCCACAAAGGCAAGGGGCGCAAGACTGCCGCAATCCTCCTGCTCGGCACTTCCAGCGAGAAGCTCTATCCCCGCAGGGACACGGATGCCGGTATCAAGGAGACGCCTTTCGAGAGAGCGTGCGACCGAGGCGCGTGAGGTGACGACCGCCTCAATGCCGTCAAGCTCCTCCACTGTCAGGCGTTCGAGGTCATACACACGGGGAAGCAGCCCCGACTCACGCATGGTGTCCACATACCCCTCACGGCGGTCACGAAGCTCGCGCGCCGCACTGGCCGAAAACTCATCCACATAAGCAATGCGGCTCCGCCCCATGGAAAGCAGCTGCGCGGTGGCAAGACGCGAGACCTCATAATAGTCAAAGGAAGCCGTAGCCACCCCTTCCTCGTGGAGTGTGCCGTTGATGACAACAAAGGGAGCGCCTGCCTCACGCAGGACACGGACATGGGCACGTTCATTAAACGGCAACGCCGTGGGGACGATCAAAACAAAGCCGTCCACGGTACGGTTGCGGAAGGCGGAGACGTACGAGAGGTCTTCGGCCCCCGGTAGAAGAACCGAGGTGACAGAAAGGCGCGCAGCCGCCTCCGTAATGGCCTTAAGCATCGGAGGAAGGATCCGGCTCGCGTTTTCCCAAAGTGTCACAATCCCTATGGCATTCGCCTTTTGAGAACGCATCCCACGCGCCAACCGATTGGGAGAATATCCAAGCTTTTCCGCGGCGCGGCGCACCGCCTTTACGGTATCGTCGGCATACTTCTTTTTATCCGAGCCGTTCAATATATAGGAAACCGCAGAGGGACTCACGCCGGCTGCAGCCGCCACGTCCTTAATGGTTGCTCTTGGCATCACATTCTCCTTTGTAGCTTTCATTATTATACATTATACGAAAAGCCATGGCGAAAGTCAATATCCGCCCGTCGCGAAACGCAGCGGACGGATAGCCGTTCAATGCTTTCTGCGATCCAAGCGGTGAATAAGCACGAACACAGAAAAGAGGGCGAGGCAGGAAAGCCCGAGGATAAGGTACATGATCCAAGGCACCACCGCGGAATCAAAGAAATAGATGTTACAGTCCGTGCTGTCGCGAATGGCGTCGATGAGAGGTGCAGGGATTCCCTCGGCCTCCATTTCGCGGAAAACACCGCCAAGCGCGTGATTCCGCAGGAGCGAGGTGCCGTAAG
>JAZRAU010000081.1:0-51925 GCA_045634705.1 Eubacteriales bacterium
CTTTTGAGGAGATTGCCGCCATTGAGGAAGAGAAAAAACGCAAAAACGAAGAGGCTGATGCCCGTGCCCGCGAGGAAGAGGCGCGCCGCCTTGAGGAAGAACGCCTTCGCCGTGAGGAGTTTGAACGCCAGCTGCGTGAAGCCGCTTTCGGCAAAACGCCCGACGATCGCTTTAAAAACGATAACCAAGATCAATAACCTAAAACAGCCAAAGCGTTGCTTTGGCTGTTTCTTTTTATAAATAAGGATAGAAAAAGGGACTGTACTTGCATACAGTCCCTTTTGGTTATTGCTTAGACAGAATGAATGCCGTTTTCGGCGTCGCTGTTCGGATCAAGCTTATGGCGCTGAGTCTTGCGCCACTCAAAGAACTTCACGGCCACGTTCTCAAAGAGAGCGAGGGAGAGAAGGTCCTCGTCCTGCTCGGCGTAAGGCATCACGCGCTCACGCAGGGACTCGATCTCGGGCTGGAGATCGTCGGCGGGACGGTGGTTGATCGGCTCAAGGTCGCCGATGATCTGCTTGCGGAACTCGGGATTGATGTCCACGGGCGTTTTGCCGTATTCACCGCGGACAAGACCGCGGAACTCCTTGGTGGTGCTGGCGTAACGGCCAAAGAGGACGTTGCTGACCGCCTGAGTACCAACGATCTGGGAGGTGGGGGTAACCAGCGGAACGTAACCGGCATCGGCACGGACGCGCGGCACCTCGGCCAGCACCTCGTCAAGCTTATCCGACTTGCCTGCCGCCTTCAGCTGGGACACAAGGTTCGAGAGCATACCGCCGGGAACCTGGTAGAGAAGGGCGTTGACGTCCACCTTCAGGACCTTGGGATCGATCAGGCCGCTTTCGAGGTATCTCTGGCGGATCCCCGCAAAGAACTTCGAGACCTCGTCAAGCTTTGCAAGGTCAAGGCCGGTATCGTAGGGCGTTCCGGCAAGCGTTGCCACAAGGGCCTCCGTGGGGGGCTGGGAGGTACCCATGGCCATCGGGGAGATCGCGGTGTCAACCACATCAACACCGGCCTCGATCGCCTTCAGGACGGTCATAGAGGCAAGGCCCGAGGTGTAGTGGGTATGGAGCTGAACGGGAACCTTGACGCGGCCCTTGATCGCCTTGACCAGCTGGTAGGCGTCGTAGGGCTTCAAAAGGCCCGCCATATCCTTAATGCAGATCGAGTTGGCGCCCATGTCCTCCAGCTGCTTGGCGTAAGCGGCAAAGAACTCGTTGTTGTGGACAGGGCTTGTGGTGTAGCTGATCGCCGCCTGCACGTGGCCGCCCTCCTTGATGGTCGCCTTAATGGCGGTTTCAAGGTTTCTGGGGTCGTTCAGAGCATCAAAGATACGGATAATGTCAATGCCGTTGGCGAGCGACTTCTGAACGAAGTACTCAACAACGTCATCGGAGTAGTGACGGTAGCCGAGAATGTTCTGGCCGCGGAAGAGCATCTGAAGCTTGGTGTTCTTAACGCGCTTGCGGATCGTGCGGAGACGCTCCCACGGATCCTCGTTGAGGTAGCGGAGGCAAGCGTGAAAGGTAGCGCCGCCCCAGGCCTCCAGAGAGTGATAGCCCACGCTGTCCATCGCCTCAAGGATGGGAAGCATCTCCTCGGTCGTCATTCTCGTAGCGGCAAGCGACTGGTGCGAGTCACGCAGTACGGTTTCGGTAAGAAGTACTTTAGACATGTTAGTTTTCCTTTCTCAATACTTTGTCGGTACGGCTTAACCGAACCAGGTCAGGAAGACGCCCGCCGCCACGGCAGAGCCGATAACACCGGCAACGTTCGGGCCCATGGCGTGCATCAAGAGGAAGTTCGAGGGATTGTCACGGCGGCCGACGTCCTGCGCCACACGGGCGGCCATAGGAACGGCGGAAACGCCCGCAGAGCCGATCAGGGGGTTGATCTTGCCCTTGGTGAGGAAGCACATCAGCTTACCGAAGAGCAGACCGCCCGTGGTCGAGAGCATGAAGGCGAAAAGGCCAAGCATGATGATCAGGAGGGTGTCAATCGCCAGGAAGTTTTCGGCCTTGGCCGTGGCACCGACCGAAACGCCGAGGAAGATCGTGATGATGTTGATCAGCTCGTTCTGTCCGGTCTTGGAAAGACGGTCGGTCACGCCGCTGACGTTGAAGAGGTTGCCCAGCATCAAAAAGCCGACCAAAGGCGCCGCATCGGGAACGATCAGAACCACGAGAAGCGTGACAAGGATCGGGAAGATCACCTTCTCCGCCTTGCTGACGGGGCGCAGGCTCGTCATAACGATCGAGCGCTCACGCTTGGTGGTCAGAAGCTTCATCACGGGGGGCTGGATCATGGGGATAAGGGCCATGTAGCTGTAAGCGGCAATGGCAATGGCACCGAGAAGGTGAGGCGCCAGCGTCTTGGTGACAAGGATCGCCGTCGGGCCGTCCGCACCGCCGATGATGCCGATAGCGGCAGCCTCGGTAGGCGTGAAGCCAAAGATCAGAGCAAAGAAGAAGGCGGCAAAAACGCCGAACTGCGCGGCCGCACCGAGGAGCAGGCTCTTCGGGTTAGCGATCAGGGGAGAGAAGTCGGTCATTGCACCGATGCCGAGGAAGATCAGCGACGGATAAATGCCGAACTTAACGCCGATATACAGGATGTCAAGCAGGCCGCCCTCATTGAACACCTGCTTAAGAACGACCGACATCTTCATCTGAATGAAGGCGTTATCGCCCGAGGTCTTCAGCTTGGCAACCTGGCCGAGGTGCTCGCTGAAGATGGCGCGGAACTCGTCCATGCGCTCACCGATCACGGCAGCGTCAAAGCGGCAGGTTCCTTCCTCTATCGTGTAAACGGCATCGCCAAAGGCGGCCTTAACGGCATCAAGGAAAGCGGACATCTCCTGTGCAAACACGCCCTGCACAGCACCGGATTCGGTAAAGGAAATGTAATAATCATCGAAGAAAAACTCGGAGTGGTAGAGGTTTGCCCCGGGCAGGTTGGCAAGCAGCATACCAAAGGCAATGGGGAGCAGAAGCATCGGCTCAAACTTTTTGACAACGGCAAGATAAAAGAGGACGATCACGATCGCATACATGATGAGCGTCTTCCAACCGCCGGCAGTAAAGAGCTGAGCCACTCCCGTACTCTTCAAGAAATTCCCGATGTTACTGAAAATTTCACCCATCGGATAAGGCTCCTTTCGCTATTAGCCGAGCGAGACGAGGGTGTCACCGGCGTTGACCGAGGCGCCCTTCTGAACGTTGATAGCAACAACTTTGCCGTCGCAGGGAGCGGGAATATCGTTTTCCATTTTCATGGCTTCGAGGACGCAAAGAACGTCACCCTTCTTGACGGTGGCGCCAACGGCAACCTTAACGTCAAGGATCGTGCCGGGCATCGGCGCGGTCACAGCGGTGGCACCGGCAGGGGCCGGGGCAGCGGCAGGCTTCGGAGCCTCCACCTTCTTAGGGGCGGGAGCGGCGGCCACAGGGGCAGCGGGGGCAACAGGGGCGGCAGCAACAGCGGGAGCCGCAAAATCGCCCTCGACCTCTTCAACCATAACCTCGTAAGCGGTACCGTTGACCGTGATGTTGTACTTTTTCATTTCAAATCTCCTATTCTCCGCAAAAGCGGCAACGAATTATTTTCTTTTGAAGGACACCACGCGGAAGCGGGCGGCGGGGGCAGACTCCATGGCCGCAACGGCGGCGGTAAGGACGGCAATCAGCTCAAGGTCATCGGTGGCCGTGGGCTCAGCGATGACAGGCTCCGGCTTCTTTTCAACGGGAGCCGCGGGCTTGTCGGAGAGCCTTTTGAAGATCTTGCCGGAGATCTCAAGCGCAAGCCAAAGGATTGCCAAAACGGAAAAAACGATGAGCATGCCGATGAAAAGCATCTGCAGGCCGTAAAGTGCCGCTTCGCCAAAGGGGAGCGCTTGGTTGAAGTCAACCTCCAAAAGAGGAAGCATAAAGCTTTTCATTGTGACCTCCTTTACAGGGGATTCACGTTATGGAGACGGGCGCGGACGGTACCCTTGTCGGCAAGCATCAGAAGCGCCGAGCAAATGCGCGCGCGCAGCTCGTTGGCGCTCACGATGTCATCGATCTCGCCCAGCGAGGCGGCCGCCACGGGAGAGGCCAGCGACTTTCTCCATTCGGCGGTCAGGTCATCGCGGGTCTTATCGGGATTGATGAGGTTGTTCCACGCAAAGGCGACCGAGGCCTCGGTGGACAGCGCACCGATCTCGGCATCATCGAGGGCATAAGCCACGTCGGCGCCGAGAGCCTTGGAGCCGAGGAGCGCAAAGGAAGCGCCGATTGCATGGCCAAGGATCACCGTGACCTTCGGATTTTCTGACTTGGCATACGCCATAGCCAGCTTGGCGAGGTCAGCAGAGAAGGGAGCGCCCTCATTCTCGTCGCAAATGGCAAGCCCCATAGAGTCAACCAGAGTGATGAGCGGGATCGAAAACGCATCGCAGAACTCGACAAAGCGCGCGGCCTTACGGGCGGCGGCCGAGGTCAGACGGCCCTCATCGACCGTGTAAGAGGTGCCGACAAAGCCGCACTTCACGCCGCCAACGGTGGCAAAGGCCGTCGTCAGCACAGGAGCATAGTCGTTCGAGGTCTCAAAGTAAATGCCGTGATCGGCGATCGCTGCGATCGCGGCGAGGACGTCACCGCCGAAATCTCGGTTGCCGAGCATGCGGTTAAGGTTGTCCGCCGCGGCCTCAATGACGATCCCCTCGCCGGCACGGCTGGGCATGTAATTGAGAAGGTTGCGCGCGTACATGATCGCCATGTGACGGTCATCGGCGGAGAAGGAGGCGACAGGAGCCTGTGCTTCCTTGGCACCCGTAAACTCGGGGGCAGTTACGTAGAAACTCGCGCCCTTGGTCTTGACCACAAAATCAAACATAGCGGCAATGGCGGCAAAGGAGCCGATGCAAGCGCCCGTGATAATGGCCACCTGAGGAACAACGCCCGAGGCGGCAGAGACAGCGCGCATAATGCGGCCATAGGCGGCCAGCGCCGCGGCACCCTCAAAGATATCGGCGCCCGAGCAATCAAAAAGGCCGACAACGGGAGCGCCGTTTTTCAGTGCCATATCGTAAAGCGAGCAGATCTTCTTGGCGTGGTTCTCGTCCAGTGCCCCCTTCATACGGGCGCTGTCCTGAGCAAAGGCGTACACAAGGCGGCCGTCAATGGCACCGTAGCCGCAGATGACACCCTCTAGCTCCTCATCATGCTCAAGGCCCTGATACTCACAGAACTTGCGCTTGGTAAAAGCGCCAAGCTCAACGAAGGTATCGGTGTCAAACAGCGAGTGCAGGTTGGCTCTCGCATCCGACGAGGCAGAGGCCGCCAGCGTGGCCTTCAACTCTTCGGCGGAGGGCAGAACACAAGCGGTTTTTGCAATCTTGTATTTGTCCAAAGTGAATTCCCGATTTGCGCAGATACGCAAATCTTCTCCTTTCAGATAAATGTTTTTTGCAGAACTTGGGAAAACCCCAAATTCCACCAAATATACTATATCACCAAGAAGTCCTCTTGTCAAGGTTAAAAGGTAATATTTATATAAATAATATAAAAGAGGCTCCGTGGGGAGCCCCTTTTTACGATTGAAAGGCCGAGAGCAGATTCATCCGTTTGCAGGCGTATTTGTAAGCCTTCTCGTAGTCCTGCTCCTCGCGGTAGCAAAACTCCATATCCGAATAAAGACGGAAAAGGAAGTACGCCGAAACCTCTGGTTCATTTTTCCTCTCCTCCAGTGCGAGGAGGATCTTCAGTGCTTCGTTGCGTTTCCTCTCGCGGAGCAGGCGCTTGGCGGTCTGGTGGAGAGCGTACAGTTCATTTTTGTAAGAGAAGGTGTCGTTATCGGTCATGTAAGCGTGCAGCTCCCCCTCACCGGCAGCGGTAATAAGCCGCAGGTACTCGGCCTCGTCAAAATCGCGGCGCGGCGCTCTCACGTTGGCGGAAAGGGCGGCGTAAAGTGCGGCAGAGGCTCGCACAGCCTCTGTGGGAAAGATGGTGGCCCCGGCATGGGCAAGCGCCTCATGAAAATAGACGAGGGCGGTCTCCATATTTCCCGATTGGAAGGCACGCTTGCCCTCTCCCATTGCGGCGTGTGCCATCAGGAGGGAAAGCTCATCGTCAGGATCACCGGGGAGTGACTCGCAAAGGTGAAAGCATTCGCCGTAGCGCCCGGCCAGGTAAAGTTTTTTGATCTCCGGCATCGCGCGGCGCTTATAAAAGCCCGTGGGATCCTCATGCTCGTCAAGCAGATAGGCGGTGGGGACCCCCAGCTCCTCGGCCAGGTAACGCAGCGTTTCAAGAGAAGGGGAGGCCTTGCCCTTTTCGATCTCGCAAAGCATGTTTGGCGTGATCTTCTCGCCCGCCAGCCGCGCCTGCGTCATGCCGCGTTCGCGGCGCAGGGCCTTGATCTTTTCACCGAGTGTCATAGAAAGCTCCTTGTTTTTTCTGTCCGTATTATATCACAAGTGCGCGACTTTGACAATAAAAAGTAAATAAAATTTACTGTCCTGCGCCAAAATCGTAAATATCGTCGATCTCCTCCTCGGTGATGTCGGTCGTCAGGCGCGAGATGTTGGTATAGGCATCGGGCACATTGCCGACGATGACGGTTTCGGCAAGTGGAAATTTCTTTTCTATTTGGACGCGGTGGTTGCCCGAGGGAATCAGAATGAGGACTGACACGCTCACGCAGAAATTAATGGCGTGGCGCGTTTGATTGATCCCCTGTTCCAAAAACTCGGAGGTGAAATGACCGCGAAGGTCGCGCTCCCGCCGTAAGGCGACCGATACGGTAGGGCGCGAGGAAAGAAAATTAAGGCCGAGAAGTGAGGCGACGGGAACCTTGGCTACCATATCGCCTTCGGTATTCAGGGCTTCAAGTGTTGAAAGAAGAAGGGTGGCCTGGATCACAAGGAGCTTAGCCGTATTGGCGGACAATGAGGCCACCGAGCCGTCGGTTTTGTAGGCGAGAGTGATGATGTCCGAGTAGGAGGCGGGGTTGCTTCGCATCTCGGAGAGGACCACCTCGGCCAGGATCCTTTCCACCGCATTGACGGCCTCCACCTCGGCCAAATCGGCCAGGATCGGAAAAAATTGCAGGTTGAAAACGAGGAAAAGCAGTAACAAAAGGATAAGCAAAATACACAGCTTATAACGGAGCCGCAGGCCCTTCCGCCGCCGTCGGCGCTCCGAAATGTAACACGCACAAGGCTCAGACATAAAACCACCCCCAAGGGCAGTATATGCCAAGGGGGCGGATTTGGTTCCTTACATTATCCTTCTTCTGTGTCCTCAAGGACGCCGCTCATGGTAGGGGCGAGGGTTGCCAAGGGGTTTTTGGCCATAGCCTCCTCCATGCTCCGGTTGGAGAGGTGCGTATAGATCTGCGTGGTGTTTAGCTGCGCGTGACCGAGAATGTCTTTAAGCACGCGGACGTCCACCGCCCCGCTCTGGTACATGAGCGTGGCTGCCGTATGCCGCAGCTTGTGTACCGAAAATCCGCGCTGTGACAGTCCCGCCCGGTCGAGGTACCTATATACAATGTGCTGCACCATTTGGTTGCTGATGCGCGTTTGTCGGTTGGAGAGGAAGAGGGCATCGGCGTCCTTGGGGAGGGCGGTAAGCGCCGCCCGTGTTTCGAGGTAGTCTCCAAGCGCCCTTTGGCAAGCGGCGTTCAGGTACACGATACGCTCCTTGGCGCCTTTACCGAATACGCGGAGCGAGCGCAGCTCACGGTCAATGTCGGAAAGGTCAATGCCCACAAGCTCGGACAGTCGCATGCCGCAGTTGAGGAACAGCGTGACAATGGCAAAATCCCTTGTGCGTGTGCGCGATTCTCCGTCGTCAAGAATGCTTTGCAAAAGAGCAATGCTTTCCGATTCGGTCAGATACTTTGGTAGGGTCTTGTCTTTTTTGGGGGCTTTGATGTTTTTTGCAGGATCAAAGTCGGCATAGCGCGAGTCTATCGTGGACACGTAGCGGAAAAAGGATTTGAGTGCCGAGAGCTTACGCGCGCGGCTCGGCTTTTCGTTGCCGCGTTCAGCGGCGGCATAGGAGAGAAAATCCACCACGGCCTCGCGGTCGATGCCAAGGACAAAGGTGATGTCCACCTTAGAGATGTCAATATCCTCAAATTCTTCGCCATAGGTGGGGAGATCGTTTTCCTTGGCTAAAAGATAGCGGAAAAAGGTGCGGAGATCCAAAAGGTACTCGGCGGCGGTCTTTTCTGAGCATCCCTCAATGGCGATCTTGGTGCGGATAAAGCCTTTGACGATCGTTGGGGCCGCAAGAAAATCCCGCGAGCGAAGAAGCGAGTCTTTCATCCTGATCCGGACCTCCTTTTACCGTGAAATTACAAAATAATTATACAAAATCCAACGCAAGGAGAAGTGTATAATTTGTAAATTATAGCGTGCCTCTTGCTTTTTCTGATGAAAAAGGATATGATAAAAGTGAAGTGAAGTGAAAGAGGTTCCGAAGTTGAAATTCATTAAAGAAAACTTACATAGGATCGTGAGGATCCTTGTCAATCAGCTGGGGGTAATGATCTTTGCCCTTGTCACCACGCTCACCGCAGCCTCCATGGGGGATGCCTATAAGTCTGGTATGACGCTTGTGGCCAGCATTGGTGCCGTTGCGCTTTATCTCTTCCTTGTGTTTTACTCAATGCGTGAGGAGGGCACGCGTGACAGCGTCAAGATCGCGGGTGGCCGCCTTGCCTACGATAAATGCCACGGCCTTTGGCTTGGCCTTCTCGCATCGATCCCCAATTACGTGTTTGTGCTTCTTATGGCGCTGGGGCTTCTTTTTGGTATCGAGACCAATGCCGCGGGCGAGATCGTCGGCGGCGGCGGTGTGGGGATCTGGAGCATCGGGTACTTCGTCACCTCCATGATCCAGGCGATGTACGTGGGGATTCTCAAGCTTCTTTTCGGGGCACTTTCGCTTTCGCAAAGCCTTGGCGCCGCCGTGATCGCGTATGCCGTTACGCCCCTCCTTGCCCCCCTCGCCGCGTGGGGCGGCTATGCCTACGGCGTGCATCGCCCGATCGTCCAAAAGCGCCACTGACTTCTCAAATCGCATAACCTCTCATATAATGAAGCAAACTGTAGATGAGAGGTGATGTCATGAATTGTACAAAGGATAAAAGACGCCCGCTTCTCCTTGCAGCGCGCGTCTTTTTGTGTTTTATGGGGTTTTTGCTCCTCGGCCTTGTGCCGATCTCCCTCGCGGCTGCCATTCTTCCCGATCCTGCGGTATCGGCCATGCAGGAGGCGCCTCCCACGGTGATCCTGGATGCGGGGCACGGCGGGGAGGACGGGGGCGCTGTGGGAGTGAACGGTGCCGTGGAAAAGGACATCAATCTTGCCGTGGCGCTCGGCCTTGCGGAGCTTTTGCGCGATGCGGGTGTTCGGGTGATCCTTACAAGAGAGGAGGATCGTCTTTTGTATAGTGAGGAGGAGAACATCAAGGGGCACCGCAAGGAGTATGACCTGAAAAACCGCCTGGCGGTGGCCAAGGAGAACCCCGAGGCGCTTTTTGTCAGCATTCATATGAATACCTTTTCTTCATCGCGGTATTCGGGACTTCAGGTCTATTATGCAAGGACCGAGGGGAGCGCTGCCTTGGCCGAGAGGATCCAGGGGGCGGTGAGGGAGAGGCTACAGCCCGATAACACTCGCAAGATCCACGCCGCATCCTCGTCGATCTATCTTTTGGAAAATGCCGTTGGCAAGTCCGTGCTTGTTGAGTGCGGGTTCCTTTCCAATCCCCGCGAATGTGAGCTTCTTTCTCAAAAAGATTATCAGAGCCGATTGTGCTTTTCTGTTTTTTGTGGTATTATGGAGTATATAGAAGCAACAAGGGGATAACTGCCGTGAAAATGCCGAAAACGATCTTTGTGTGCCGCGAGTGTGGATGCACCGTCTCCAACTGGGTGGGGAAATGCCCCGATTGCGGTCTTTGGAACACCATGGAGGAGGAAGAGCCCACAGCTCCCGTGTCCGTAGGACAGCCGCAAAAGGTGAACGCCAAGCCGGTCGAGGTGAAAAAGCTCTCGGAGATCGAGTCTGCTGCGTATCTTCGCACAAAGACGGGAACGGGTGAGCTTGACCGCGTGCTTGGCGGAGGGCTTGTCAGCGGGTCGGTCATTCTCCTTTCGGGTGAGCCGGGCATCGGCAAATCCACTCTCCTTTTGCAGATCTCGGATGCTCTCAGCCGTGACAAGACGGTGCTTTACGTTTCGGGGGAGGAATCGCGCGGGCAGATCAAGCTCCGCGCCTCCCGCCTCGGTGCCTCGGGCGAGGGGCTGTATCTTGTCAGCGAGACCGATCTTGACGCCGTGCTTACCGCAGTTGGTAAGGTAGCTCCCGATATTCTTATTGTAGATTCGATCCAGACGATATACAGCAGTCGCTCACGCTCGGCAGTGGGCAGCATTGCCCAGGTGCGCGAGTGCGCGGCCGCCTTCATTGCCTTGGCCAAGGAAAGCGGCACGGCTGTGTTCCTTGTGGGGCACGTGAACAAGGAGGGCGGCATCTCCGGCCCGAAGATCCTTGAGCATGTGGTCGATGCTGTCCTTTATTTCGAGGGGGACAAGCAACAGACCTACCGCATCGTTCGGGCAATGAAGAACCGTTACGGCTCCACCAACGAGATCGGTGTTTTTGATATGACTGACAAGGGGCTCCGTGAGGTGCCCAACCCCTCCGAGATCCTGCTCGGTGAGCGTAATGAGGGCGCGGGCGGCAACTGCATCGGCTGTGTTATGGAGGGGAGCCGCCCTCTCATTACCGAGATCCAGGCCCTCGTTTCTCCTACGGTATTTCCTGCCCCCCGCCGTACGGCGGACGGCTTTGATTACAACCGTATGTGCCTGCTTCTTGCGGTGCTGGAAAAGCGGCTGTGCCTGCGGTTCTCGGTCAACGATGTCTATCTGAATATTGCGGGCGGTATCCGTCTTGACGAGCCCGCCGCCGACCTTTCGGTCGCCACGGCCCTGATCTCCGGGCTTCTTGACCGCCCCGTCCCTGCCGACCTTGTGGCCTTTGGCGAGCTTGGTCTTTCGGGCGAGGTGCGCTCGGTAACGCGGGCCGAGGCGCGTGTGAACGAGGCTGTGCGCCTTGGCTTCCGCACGATCGTTATGCCGAAGCGTTCTCTGCCCGCCGGACTTTCGGTGCCCGAGGGGGTCAAGATGGCGCCCATATCGCATATCTCCGAGATCCTTGCCTATCTTGCAAAGAAATGACAGGGAAGGAGAAAAAGCGCGTGTTTCCGTACAGCGATACGAATAAGCGCTATCATACATACGACTATTATCTGCGCCGCCGTTACGGGGGGAAGTGTGCCAAGATCTCCCTTGACGGCGGCTTTACCTGTCCCAACCGCGATGGGAGCTGTGGGGTTGGCGGCTGTATTTTCTGCTCCTCGCGAGGCAGCGGTGACTTCACCTATGCCGATCACAGCATAAAAGAGCAATATGAGCATCAGCGCCGGATCCTTGCGGCCAAGTGGAAGGTCGACTATTATATTCCGTATCTTCAGGCACATACGAATACTTATGCTCCTGTGGATGTGCTTTCGCGCGTATACGAGGAGGCTCTCACTCTCCCCCATGCCGTGGCGCTTCATATCGCCACACGGGCCGATTGCCTGGATAACGGTGTGTTATCGCTGCTTCGCTCGGTCTCGGAGAGGATCGACCTCACGGTGGAGCTTGGTCTGCAGAGCATACACGACAAAACCGCCGAGGTGATCAATCGCGGCCACACGTTTGCCGATTTTTGCGAGGGGTACGGACGCCTACGCCACCACGTCCCCGCGGCTCGCGTATCGGTCCACCTCATCAACGGCTTGCCGGGGGAGGACCGCACCATGATGCTGGAAAGCACCGCTGCCGTGGCCGCACTCGGTGTCCATGAGGTCAAGCTTCACCTCCTTCACGTCCTTCGCGGAACGCCGCTGGCCGATCTTTATGAGAGGGGAGAGTATATTCCCATGACAAAGGAGGAATACGTGGCCACCGTTGTTGATGAAATTGAGCTTTTGCCTCCTGAGACCGTGGTGGCCAGGGTCACGGGCGACGGGGACAAGCAGGCCCTTCTTGCCCCTCTCTGGAGTACCGATAAGCGCTCGGTGATGAATGCGATCGATGTCGAAATGGTGCGGAGAGATACCATCCAAGGACAAAAATGCAGAAAAAGTGTATAAATTGCACAAAAACATAAAAAACATTTCTACGTTTATTAATGAGTTTTCACAAAGAAACAATTGCATTGACCGATGTTTTCGTGTATAATTAAACTATAAACCGAATATTTACCATTCGGCGATAGTTTCGTTATCAGAAAAGGAGACTCCGAAAATGCAAATGTATCCCACCAAAATGCTCCGCAACGTCTGCCTTCTCGGTCACAGTGGCTCGGGAAAGACCTCCCTGGCAGAAGCCATGCTTTTCCTGACACACGCTACCGACCGTCTCGGTAAAATTCCCGACGGCAATACGGTTTGTGATTACGATCCCGAGGAGATCAAGAGGGGCTTTTCTCTCTCCGCTTCTGTTGTGCCGTTAGAGTACCGTGATGTGAAGATCAATATTCTCGACACTCCCGGGTATTTTGACTTTGAGGGCGAGGTCCGCCAGTGTGTCCGCGTTGCCGACAGCGCGATCATTGTTGTGGACGGTAAGGCCGGCCCCGAGGTCGGAACCGATCTCGCATGGAAATACACCACCGAGGCAGGCATCCCCAAGGCGTTTTTCATTAACCGCTTTGATGACGGTGAGGCGCGCTTCAAAAAGGCGTACGATAAGCTGACCGAAAAGTACGGTAACAAGCTGTGCCCGCTCCTTATTCCGTGCATCGACGGCGATAAGGTCACAGGCTTTTTGTACCTTATGGATATGCAGGTCTACATCTTCAACTCCCACACAGGTGAGGTTGAAAGCCTGCCGATCCCTGAGCAGTTTGCCTCGATTGCTGCCGAATACCGCGAAAAGCTTGTGGAGGCCGCGGCTACCACGAGCGAGGAGCTGATGGAAAAGTATTTTGGCGGTGAGGAGATCACGCAGGAGGAGCTTGAGGAGGCGGTTCATGAGGGAATCATTCATAACGAGATCATTCCTGTGTTCTGCGGTGCGGCTGTCAAGCTTTGGGGCGTAAAATCGCTTCTCAACACGATTGTCGCCTCCTTCCCCCGCCCGACGATCCGCGGTGAAGAGAAGATCACGAAGAACGGTGAGGCGGGCACGCTCCCCATTGATCGCGAAAGCCCCGAGACCTCACTCTTCGTTTTCAAAACCATTGCCGATCCCTTTGTGGGTAAGATGTCCTTCTTCCGCGTCATGGAGGGCACGCTGTCGAAGGATATGCTGCTTCACAACACGGTAACGGGTGTTGACGAAAAGTTTGGACGTATCCTTGTGCCCTACGGCAAAAAGCAGGTGGAGGCGGACGGTCTTGCCTGCGGCGATATCGGTGTTATCACCAAGCTTTCAAGCACCAATACAAACGACACCCTTACCACTCGCTCGGAGGCGTTTGCCTATGCTCCCGTGGTGTTTCCCCGTGCGTATTACGGCCGTTCGGTAGTGGCGGCTAAGGGGGAGGAGGATAAGCTCTCCACCAGCATCGGCCGTCTGATCTCCGAGGATTCTACGGTTCGTTTTGTCAATGACCCTGTAACGCGCCAGCTGGTGCTTTACGGCCTTGGCGATATTCATCTTGATGTTTTTGCCTCTAAGCTCAAGTCCCGCTTCAACCTCAACGTCACTATGGGAAGCTTGAAGTTTGCCTACCGTGAGACCATCAAAAAGCGTGTGGACGCCGAGGGCAAGCATAAGAAGCAATCGGGTGGTAGCGGTCAGTACGGACATGTCAAGATCACCTTTGCTCCCGGCGAGGGGGAGGGCCTCACGTTTACCGAAAGCGTTTTTGGCGGTGAGGTTCCCAAAAACTTCTTCCCTGCGGTAGAGAAGGGGCTCTTGGAGTCGATGCAGCAGGGCGTTCTGGCGGGATATCCCATGGTCGGTCTTGCTGCCAATCTTTCGGGCGGCTCCTATCACGACGTTGATAGCAACGAAATTTCCTTTAAGCTTGCGGCGATCCTCGCGTATAAGGACGGCATTCCTAAGGCGCAGCCGGTTCTCCTTGAGCCGGTCGGTGAGCTTCGTGTTACGGTGCCCGACGATTATGTCGGTGACGTGATGGGAGATGCCAACAAGAGGCGTGGCCGCGTTCTCGGTATTGAGCCCGTGGAGGGTGAGCCGGGATACCAGACCGTTCTTGCCGAGGTTCCCCAACCCGAAATGGCGGATTACGTCATCGCGCTCCGTGCTTCCACTCAGGGACGTGGGCGCTTTGACTTTGATTTTGTCCGTTACGAGGAGGTTCCTGCGGCGGTCGCCCAAAAGGTGATCGACGCCGCAAACGCCGGCTAATACTGTGGCACCGAGGGGAAGTCATCGCCTCGGTGCCATTTTTGACAAAGAACCTTGACAAGTCGCCTGCAGGTATGTTAAAATGATACGTAATTGTATTTTGGAGGAGTTCCATGGACGAGAAAGAAAAAAATGAAGAGGTAGTGGCATCTTCCGCCCCTGACACCCCCCCGACCGCGGGCGAGGAAGCTCCGAAGTGGGAGCCGAAAAAGCGTCGACGTCGCTTTGGTGACCGCAAGGACGGCCGCCGTGTCCGTGGGATCCACCCCATGCAATTCATGATCCCCTTCCTTATGAAGGTGCGTTCGGATGCTCAAAACCATTTTGAGGACGAGCTGGATATCACCAACATCGAGAAGTATCTTGACAAAAAGCACGAAGAGGGCTACACCGATATGGGCTTTCTTCATCTCTTCATCGCGGCCTATGTTCGTGCCATTTCCCAGCGCCCGGCCATCAATCGCTTTGTCTCGGGCCAACACGTCTATTCCCGCCCGGAAGTTACGGCAGTCATGCCCGTAAAAAAGCAGATGAGCATCGACTCTCCCGATACCCTCATCAAGATCCATTTTGATCCGCGTGACAATGCGGTAACGGTATATGAGAAATTCGAGGCCGTCCTGCGCGATGCGATCAGCAAGGAAAACGATTTTGACAAGCTGGCCGCAAGACTTATGAAGATCCCCGGCCTTTTGCTCCGCTTTACGGTCGGCGTTTTACGCTTCCTTGATTATTTCGGCTGGCTTCCGAAATCCCTGCTTGAGGTGAGCCCCTTACATGGCTCGGTCATCATTACCAGCATGGGCTCTCTCGGCATCAACGCCATTTATCATCACCTATACGATTTCGGCAATCTTCCCGTGTATCTTTCTTACGGCAAAAAGTACACAAAAACGGTTTTTGACGATGAGGGCATCGCCGAGAAGCGCCACTTCATCACCTTCCGCGCCGTGGTCGATGAACGGATCTGTGACGGCTATTATTACGCCTCCGGATTTAAGATTATGAAGCGTTATCTCCTGCATCCCGAGCTTCTTGACACCGAAATGACGGAGTACGTTGAGGACATTGATTAAAGGGGAAATAGAGAAAAAAGAGTGTTCTTATGAGAACGCTCTTTTTTCTAAACTCAAAAATTCCGTGATTTCCTCTTTACAACTGTCGTTTTTTCTGATACAATGTAAATAAGAAGCAGGATACGGAAGGGGATAAGAAAGAATGAAGGAAAACGAGCTGTTTGAGATCTCCGTGGCAGGCGGCCGCGGCGCCTTGTTGGCTCCTGGATATCACGATGATGCGTTTGAGTTCATTGAGGTTGTCAGGGGAAGCGCCGAGATTACGGTGGGCCTTACCAAGGTCAAGGCACCGACGGGCTCCATTCTTCACCTTGTCCCCGGAAGTGTTCGTTATGCGGTGGCTTCGGGAGACGAGGAGTGCTTTATTCGTGTGATCGCCTACCGTCGCTCGGTCATCACCGCTTACGACCGTTTGGATGAGCGCATTCTTTCTCTTTACCTGCTCCCGATTGAAAATCATGCCGGACTTTTTCTCCCCGACCACCCCTTGCACGCAGGCCTTTCCTTTCATATGGAAAACGCCGTCAGCGAGTGGCGCGGCAAGGAACTGTTCCACACCTCAGTGATCCTTGCCGAGATCACGCACATGATCTCTGCGGTTTTGCGTGAGTACGGGTACCGTGATGAAGCCGATCCCGAATATTATAATATGATGCGTATGGCGCCAACGGTGGAGTTTGTGCTTTCTCATTACTCCGAAAAGCTTCGCCTTGAGGAGCTGGCCGAGCATCTCTTCCTCTCTCCCGACCATTTTGGAAAGCTATTCCGTCAGACGGTAGGGCTTACCCCCATAGAGTACGTTAATTACGTGCGCATCTGCGCGGCACTGCGCTTGTTAGCTTCCACCGATTGGGTGATTGCCGACATCTCGAAAGCTGCGGGCTTTACCAACGCCAACTATTTTCACAAGGTGTTCCGCGACCTTGTCGGAATTGGCCCTGCCGCCCTCCGCAAGCAGTGGAAGGCAATGAAAAGCGAGATCCAAAACGCATAAAACAAGGCACCCCATTAAAGGGTGCCTTGTTTTATGAAGCGCTCTGTGCGGCGTCAGATGCCGGAAGCGCCTCCTGCTTTCGGACAAGAAGGGGAGAGCATTTGCCGAGCACAACGTCCTCGGTAATGATGATCTTCTCCACGTCCTTTTCCGAGGGGATCTCGTACATAGAGGGGGTCATAATGCCCTCAAGGATAGAGCGCAGACCGCGCGCACCGATCTCCTTAGCCAGTGCTTCTCTGGCAATGGCACGGAAGGCGCCCTCCTCGATCTCCAGCTCAACACCGTCAATGGCAAAAAGCTTGCGGTACTGCTTGTAGAGCGAGTTTTTGGGATCGCGTACGATCTTGACCAATGCCTCCTCGTCAAGGTTTTCAAGAGAAACGATGACGGGTAGACGGCCGACAAGCTCGGGAATAAGACCGTATTTGACGATGTCATGGGAGATCGCATCGCGGAATACGCCGCGCTCAATGCGCTCGCGCTTGCCACGGATATCGCCGCCAAAGCCAATGACCTGATTGCCGCGCCGTTGCTCAATGATCGTTTCAAGGCCATCAAAGGCACCGCCGCAGATGAAGAGGATGTTCTCGGTCCGTATCTGGATGAACTCCTGATTGGGGTGCTTGCGGCCGCCCTGGGGAGGGACGTTGGCCACCGTGCCCTCAAGAATTTTCAGGAGCGCCTGCTGCACGCCCTCGCCGGATACGTCACGCGTGATTGAACGGTTCTCGCTCTTTCTTGAGATCTTGTCGATCTCATCGATATAAATGATGCCGCGTTCGGCCTTTTCAATGTCAAAATCGGCGGCCTGGATCAGGCGGAGAAGAATGTTCTCGACGTCCTCGCCCACGTAGCCTGCCTCGGTGTGGGTGGTGGCATCGGCAATGGCAAAGGGAACGCGCATGGTCTTGGCCAGGGTTTGGGCAAGGTAGGTCTTGCCGACGCCGGTGGGGCCGAGCAGAAGCACGTTGCTCTTTTGGATCTCCACACCGTCACCCGCATCGGTCTCCTTGGATAAAATGCGCTTATAGTGGTTGTAAACGGCCACAGACAGCACGCGCTTGGCCTCATCCTGACCGATGACATGCTCATCAAGCTTTTCCTTGATCTCGCGGGGGCGGGGCAGCGTTTCCAGTGTCAGCTTTTCCTCGTCTGCACCGTTCTCCGCAGCTTGCATGGCCAGGCTTTCGTCGATCAGCTCGGCACAGGCTTTGACGCATTCGTCACAGATGAAAACACCGTCGGGAGAGGGGATCAGGAACATGACCTGATGCTCGGTGCGCCGACAGAAGGCGCAGGTGTGCGGTGCATTGTTGTTGGTTGGCATATAAAACCCTTTCGTATAAAACGGGACCGCCGCGACGGCAGTCGGGTGGCGGTCCCTTTTTGTCTTAGATGCGCTTAGCGATGACCTTGTCAATGAGGCCGTATTCGGCGGCGGCATCGGCGGAGAGGAAGTTGTCGCGCTCGGTATCCCGTGCGATCTCCTCAAACGATTTTCCGGTGCGGTCGGAGAGGATACGGTTCAGTTTTTCTCTCGTGCTGAGGATGTGCTCGGCGTGGATTTTGATGTCCGAGGCCTGGCCCTGAGCGCCGCCGAGAGGCTGGTGGATCATAATTTCGCTGTTGGGGAGTGCAAAGCGCTTTCCCTTGGTACCGGCAGCAAGGAGGAAGGCTCCCATGCTGGCCGCCATACCGATGCAGATCGTAGAAACGTCACACTTGATAAAGTTCATCGTGTCATAGATCGCCAGCCCTGCGGAAACCGAGCCACCGGGGCTATTGATGTAGAAGGAGATGTCCTTGTCGGGATCCTGCGCCTCAAGATACAGCATCTGCGCCACCACAAGCGAGGCCGTGGTATCGTTGACCTCATCGGCAAGAAAGACAATGCGGTCGTTCAAAAGACGAGAGTAGATATCAAAGGAGCGCTCCCCACGATTGGTCTCCTGAATGACCATTGGGACAAGTGCCATGGTGTGACCTCCTTTGGGAGTAATTATTCTTCGGATTTCTTTGCCGCGGCGGTCTTCTTGGCAGCCGTGGTCTTCTTGGCAGCCGGCTTCTTTTCGGCGGCCTCGCCCTCAGCCTTGGGGGCCGCAGGCTTCTTCGCGGCCGCGGTCTTCTTGGCGGCCGCGGTCTTCTTGGCGGCAGGCTTCTTTTCGGCGGTCTCGCCCTCGGCCTTGGGAGCGGTAGTCTTCTTTGCCGCCGTGGTTTTCTTGGCGGCGGGCTTCTTTTCGGCAGGGGCTTCCGCGGCGGTCTCGGCATCGTCAGCCTTCTTCGCGGCCGTCTTCTTGGCGGCGGGCTTCTTGGCGACCTTCTTGGCGGGAGCCTCGGCGACGGCAACAGCCTTCGACTTCACAAACTCGGCCGCGCCCTTAACGCGCAGATCCTCGGTGATGCCGGCCTCCTCGACAAGCTTTCTGATCTCATCCTCGGGCATATTATATGCTTCGGAGAGACGCTGGTATTCGGCGGCGATGTCCTCGTCGCTGACCGTGATGCTCTCAAGCTCGGCGATCTTCTCAAGGGCAAGGCGGACCTTGACCTGCTGCTCGGCCTGGGGTCTCATCTGAGCGCGCATGATGTCAAGATTCATGCCGGTGTACTTGAAGTAGGTGGCAAGATCCAGCCCCTGCATGCGCAGACGGTTGTCGTAATCGCGGAGGAAGTTCTCGGTTTCAGCCTCAAACATGCACTCAGGAATGTCGGCCTCCAGCTTATCAACGAGGGCGAGCATAACGTTCTCCTCGAACTGGCTGTCGGCGGCCTTCTTATTCTTCTCGGTCATTTTCGCCATAACATCCTCGCGATATGCAGAGAAGGTGTCAAATTCCGAAACGTCCTTGGCAAACTCATCGTCAAGCGCGGGAAGCTCGGTAGACTTAATGGCGGAAAGCTTTACGGCAAACACAGCAGCCTTGCCGGCAAGCGATTTCTCGTGATACTCCTCGGGGAAGGTCACGTTCACGTCAAAGGTATCGCCAATGGCGTGGCCGACGATCTGATCCTCAAAGCCGGGGATGAACTGGCCGCTGCCAAGCTTCAGCTCGTGACCGCTCGCCTTGCCGCCGTCAAAGGCAACGCCGTCAACGCTACCGTCAAAATCGATCGTAACGGTATCACCCATAGCCGCGGGGCGGTCGGTAACGTCAACGGTACGGCCGTTGCGCTCACGGACACGCGCGATCTCGGCATCCACATCGGCCTCGGTAACGGCCTGCTCGTTGCGGACAGCCTCAATGCCGGCATAATCGGCGATCTTGACCTCGGGCTTTACGTAAACCTTAGCGATCAGCACAAGACCGTTCTCGTCCACGGTCTCAACGTCAAACTCGGGACGGCCGACAACGGACAGCTCGGACTCCTTGAGCGCCGCCTCGTAAGCGTCGGGAATGCAATCGTTGATCGCATCCTCATAGAAAACGCCCTTGCCGTACAGCTTTTCAATGATAAAGCGGGGGGCTTTGCCCTTGCGGAAGCCGGGAACGTTCATCTTGCCGACGTTTTTCTTGTAGGCCTTATTGACAGCCGCCTCAAAGGTGTCCTTGTCAACACCGATCGTCAGCGTGTAGAGATTCTTGTCTGTCAATTCCTTCTTCATAAGACTCATGGATCTTTCCTCCGAAAATAGAAAAATTGAAAATGTAATTAATTAGTCGTATTATTTTACCGCATTCGCCGTCGAATGTCAAGCGGTATTCCAAACTTTTGGGTGCATTTTTTCGTTTTTTTCAGTTTGGTAAAATGATGCGTGGGGTAAAGTTAAGATAATCGGCCGACGTGAGATAAAAATCGATCCCCTCATAGGAGAGATGTGGCGGTGCCGTATAATTGCCGTGAATGTGGCCGAAATAACAGCGGCGGATCCCATACCGCAGGAGAATTTCCACAAACGGAGCAACAACCCGCCCGTTCCAGATGGGGGGGAAGTGCATAAACGCCAATATTTCTTTTTTCTCCGCGCCGACGCAGTTTTTGGCGGCGGAAAGGCTCAATTCGAGGCGCCCCGCTTCACGTGCGACGATCTTCTCAAAATCAGCGGTGGTGGTTTTTTCGGCCACTTCCTCCTCAAGGAACCAGCCGCGCGTTCCCGTTAAAACGTATTCCTCGGTTTCGATCGCATTATTGAAAAGGAAGGAGATTGTCGAAAGTCCCCATTCCTCCTTGGCCGCGCAGAGCTTTGACATGCTGGACCACCAGAAATCGTGGTTTCCCTTGCCGATGTACTTTCGGCCGGGGAGCGCATTGATAAAGGAGAGGTCGGCCCTGGCATCGCCAAGAGTCAGCGCCCAGGAAATGTCACCAGGAAGGATGATATCGTCATGATCGGTGACAAGACCGCGCCAACGGCTTTCCAGCTTTTCCATGTAGCCTGTCCAGCGGCGGCCGAAAACGTCCATGGGCTTGTTGCAATCCTCGTTCAGCGAGAGGTGCAGGTCGGCTATTACGAATGTTGACATAACACCTCCGTGTGGTATAGGATATGCAAAACGGTGGGAACATATTGTTACCCTAATGCGAAAGGAGAAAAGCAATGTCCGATATGGAGAACAGCCGCAAGGAGCTGAAGGGCGTGAGCTGTGATGCCGTGCAGTGCGTGCATCACGGCAAGGAAAACACGTGTCACGCCAAGGCGATCTCGGTCGGTCCTCACAGCGCCGAGAGCATGACGGAGACCGTCTGTGCCACCTTTAAGGCCAAGGAGGATCCCGTTTGCGACATCACGGGGGACTGCCGTTGACGGCGCGCGGGCAGAGCCCGCGTACATAATCGGCGGCGGAGCTTTTCTTACCGGTTTCCGTCAGTGGCAAAACGCATGACCGCCTCAGCCATATCCTCGTGTCGGATCGTTTCGGCGTGCAGGATTGGCTTTTGATCAAGACCGGTGAGTGGCGAGGGGATCTTTGTTGCCGACACCCTTTCAAGAGCCAAAAGGGCTTCGGTACCCTCGGGAGCATCCTCGCCCTTGATGGCCGTGTAAACGGCGGGGGCGAACTTATAGGGGCTGGCGGTGGAGGCGAGCACAATGGGCGCCTTTCCTTCTGCAATGTTCAGGTGCTTTCTTGCCGCGCCGTAGCCAACGGCGGTGTGCGTATCAATGAGATAGCCATAACGGGTGAAGGCGGTGCGGATAGTTCCCGCCGTTTCCGCCTCGTCACAGCAGTAGCCGGTGAAGATTTTCTTGATCTCGGCAATTTCGCTTTCTGCCAAAGAATAAACGCCGAATTCCGAGAGCTTTTTCATGTAATCGGCAGTCTTTTCGGGGCCGACAATGAGATAAAGCAGGCGCTCCAGGTTGCTGGAAATGAGGATATCCATGGAGGGAGAGACCGTCATATGGAAGTCGCGGTTGCGGTCGTAGGTGCCGGTTTCCAGAAACTCGGTCAGGACGTTGTTGCTGTTTGAGGCGCAGATGAGGCGGCCGATCGGCACCCCCATAAGGCGGGCGAGATAGGCGGCAAAGATGTTACCGAAGTTGCCCGTGGGTACGGCGATGTCAATGGGCTTGCCTGCCTCGGTGTATCCTGCCGTCAGCATGTCGCAGTAGGCGGAGACGTAATAAGCGATCTGCGGAGCCAGACGGCCCCAATTGATCGAGTTGGCGCTCGAAAGGAAAACGCCGGCATCGTTCAATTCTTTGGCAATGGCAGCATCGGAGAAAATGCGCTTTACGCCGCTTTGGGCATCGTCGAAGTTGCCGTAAATTCCGCGCACGCCGACGTTGCTCCCTTCTTGGGTGGTCATCTGCAGCTTCTGGATGCGGCTGACGCCGTCGGTGGGATAGAAAACGAGGATCTTGACGCCGTCCACGTCGCGGTAGCCCTCAAGGGCGGCCTTGCCGGTATCGCCCGATGTAGCGACCAGAATGAGCGCTGCGCGATCCTCACCGGTCTTTTTCAGGGCGCGGGAAAGCAGGCGGGGCAT
The DNA here is from genome assembly GCA_045634705.1 of Eubacteriales bacterium. Taxonomy (GTDB): domain Bacteria; phylum Bacillota; class Clostridia; order Oscillospirales; family CAG-272; genus UBA1740. The sequence continues at coordinate 22,438 of JAZRAU010000081.1, forward strand.
GATCTGGAGGGCCATATCCTTGAAGGCCGATGTGGGGCCGTGCCAAAGCTCCAGGGAATACACGTTGCCGTCGATCGGGCGCAGAGGGGCGGCTCCGCCGGGAAAACGGCTCTCGGCATAGGCGGCGCGGCAATCCTCAAGGAGCTCCTCCTCTGTGTAATCGGTCAGATACAGCGAAAGGATCCTGGCGGCACGCTCGGGATAAGACAACTTGGCAAGCGAGGCAAGGTCCTCGGTCGAAAGCGTCGGAATGCTCTCGGGCATATACAGTCCGCCGTCGGGAGCGAGACCGTTTTTAATGGCAACGGCGGCATTGACCGCCTCACCGCTTGTGGTTCTTGTGCTTCTGTACTTCATAATGCTACCTGTCTTATACATATTTACCGAGAAGATTCTCGGCATTTTTACTGAAAAATTTTTCGATCATGCACTCGGAGTACCCGAGGCGTGCCATTTCGTTGGCAAGGTGCGTGAGTGCGCGGGTGTTGGGAAGATCGTTCGGCACCGTATCGATCCCGTCAAAATCTGTGCCAAGCGCCACGGTGTCCTCGCCGCCAAGCGAAAGATAATGCTCAAGATGACGGAGAACGTCGGCTGATGTGGCTACGCCCGCGGGGGAGAGATGCGGAGGATACAGCGAGATGCCGCACACACCGCCCGAATCCCGCAGCGCCGTGAACTGTTCATCGGTCAGGTTGCGGGTGTGGGGGCAAACCGCGTATGAGTTGGAGTGTGAGGCAATAAAGGGGAGACCGCGTTCCTTGGCAGCGGCCGCCACATCCCAAAAGCCGACGACCGAGGTGTGGGAAACGTCGGGAAGGATCCTCAGTGCAAAGCAATCGGACAGTACCTCGCGCCCAAAGGGGGTTAATCCCATGCTTGTGTTATGGGCACCGCCTATGCAGCTGACCCCTTGCCAATTGAGGGTGAGAACGCGCACTCCCGCCTCATATAAAATAGGAAGGCGCGCTCGTTTTCCGGCAAGAAGGCGGGCATCCTCCACCGAGAGGACGGCAATAAAGGTTGAAGATAGGTGAGGCGCAAGCTCTGCCATAAGTCTGTCGCGGATGAAGAAAAAATCCTGCCAAACAGCCTCGTCGTCAAGACTTTTGTTTGAAAAGACGGCATAAATGCGCCGAAGGGGAGAGAAGTGTGCCTTATCAAGCGAGGAGGCACCTAATGCGGGATCGTTGAAGGATTTGTTTTTGTAGTAAAGCTCCGATGCCGTGTCAACGTGAAGATCAAAAAGCTTCATAGGCTCCCTCATTCAAGGATAAAAAGCGTTTTTGATGTGTACGATCCGTTTGACTTTCGAGCGTCCGTTCTTTTTTGGGGGTTCCAGATAGACCTCGATGACATCCATGCGAACGTCTCCCTGCCAGCCGATCCTTTTGACGTACGCACGCGCCGCCACGGAAAGATTGTGCTGCTTTTGGCCGTTCACTGCCTGCGACGGTGATCCGTAGGGAGAGGGCGCGCCCTCAGCGCGTGTGCGTGTCTTTACCTCACAGATGACGAGGACGCCGCGGCGCTTGGCAATGATGTCGATCTCCTTGCGGTAAAAAAACCAGTTGCGCTCCAGAACGCGGTAAAAGCGACGCCGTAGGTATCGGGTGGCTGCCCGTTCTCCGAGATCGCCGCGCAGGCGAGTGAAGGTTTTATCTCTCATTTTTCAAGGAATTTCAGGAAGGAACGGCGGTGGATCGGGGTTGGACCGTACTTCCGCACAGCTTCCATATGCGCGGCGGTGGGGTAGCCCTTGTGGCCGGCAATGCCGTATTCGGGGTAAAGCTTATCGTGCTCAAGGCAGAGGCGGTCACGCGTAACCTTGGCAAGGATAGATGCTGCCGAGATCGAGGAGGAAAGTGCGTCTCCCTTGACGATGCCCACCGCAGGGATCGGTATATTTTTTACCGTATTTCCATCGATCAAGGCAAAGTCTGCCGATGGGGAAAGTCCTAAAATGGCACGGCGCATCGCCAGCATGGTGGCCCCGAGAATGTTGTATTCGTCGATCTCCTCTGGAGAGGCGGAGGCAATGGCATAGGCCAGCGCCTGATCGCGGATCACGTCAAAGAGAGCCTCCCGCTTTTTCTCGGTCAGCTTTTTGGAGTCGTTAAGCCCGGGAATATCCGTATCCGGTCGGAGAATGACAGCGGCGGCAACAACCGGGCCGCAAAGCGGACCTCGGCCCGCTTCATCGACGCCGCAAACGAGAGGATATCCCTCGGCTATGTAATGCTTTTCGTAAGAAAGGTCAGGCATGGTCATCACCCGTTGTTGGCCACTCAAGGGAAATGCGCCCCAAGGTGCCTTTACGAAATTCGTCGAGCAGCGTTTTTGCGGTCCTTTCGGTGTTGATCACCCCACCCGACAGGCGGAACCCACGGTGAGCGCCGATCGCCTCCATGAGCTCGTAGGAGGGTAGGGTCAGCTCCTCTGTGCTGATCTTGTAGCGCTCGGCCAACCGTTCGGGATAATGCTCCGCCAGCGTTTCAAGGAGGCGGCAGGAGATCTCCTCAAGGTCAAGGATCTGATCCTTGATCGCTCCCGTAACGGCCAGCGCAAGGCCCGTGGCGTGGCTCTCGAACTTCGGCCAAAGCACGCCGGGCATATCCAAAAGATCAAGACCGTCAAAGGCGGGCACCCATTGCTTTGTCACCGTGACGCCGGGGCGGTTTTCGACCTTTGCCTTCTTGCCGCCCGAGAGGCGGTTGATGAGCGAGGATTTTCCCACGTTGGGGATCCCCACGATCATGGCGCGTAGGTGGCGGCCCGACATTCCTTTTTCCTGATAGCGACCCACCTTCTCGGAAAGGATCTCCCGAACGGCTGCGGGCACGCTTCCGATGCCCTCACCGCTGATACAGTCAACAGCAAGGCAGGCGATGCCACGGCTCTCATAGTAGCTCTTCCACGCCTTGGTGGCGCCGGGGTCGGCAAGACTGCTCTTGTTAAGGATCTTGAGGAGCGGCTTGCCGTCGGTCAGCTTTCTTATCTCGGGGTTTGAAGAGCTTTTTGGAATGCGGGCATCAAGCAGCTCAAGAACGATATCGACAAGCGGCAGGCATTCCGCCATAAGCCGCCGTGTTTTGGCCATGTGGCCGGGGAACCACTGTATGGTATCGGCTTGCATTTTCAAATGCCTCCAAAGCGCGAAAAGGGCAGGATGCGGAACAGCACCTTGCCAATGACGGTGCGCTCATCCACCTCGCCGAAATAGCGGCTGTCAAGCGAGAAATTGCGGTGGTCACCCATGAGGAAGATGTGCCCCTCCGAAACCGTGACGGGAGCCATATCGGCGCGGCTGTCGTAGCCGTCGCGGAGGACGTAATCCTCATAAAGCGGGACACCGTCAACGTAAACCGTGCCGCCTCTAATGGAGACAGTTTGCCCCTCGGTGGCGATCACACGCTTGATGATCGCTTCGTTTCTGTCCAGCTCGGCATAGGCATCGGCAATCTCGTCCTCAATCTGCACGACCACCACGTCTCCCGCCTTCGGGGTGTAGAAGAAATCGGAGATCACAAGGCGCTCTCCGTCCGAGAGCGTGCCCTCCATAGATTCGCCTTCCACAATGGTCTGGCGGAAGAGGAAAAGCGAGCAGAGCAAAATGATGGAAAGAGTGATCAGAACAAGCTCGGTAAAGTCAAAGATCTCATGCGGCCGCTTTTTCTTTTTAGCGGCGGCCCGTTCCTCGATCTCGCGGTCGATCTCCTCATAGCTGATCTGGTTTTCGTCCATAGTGGGCTCCTTTATTTTTTGTTGGGCTTTTTACCGAGGAAGATCTCCATAAGATCGGTGCCGTCCGCAAGATAACGGCGACAGGCCGCCGCGGTGGCCTCGGTGAAGGGGGAGATCCCCATATGTGCCTTGTCGCTCTCATAGATCATGTACGGCACAGGATCCATGGTGTGTGTGCGCCGCGCGATCGGCGTGGGGTGATCGGGAAGCACGAGCACACGGTAGGGCTCGGCGGCCGATTTCAGATATTCACAAACGGGCGCAAGGATCTCGGTATCGATTTTCTCAATCGAAAGCACCTTGTTTTCGATCTCGGCGCGGTGGCCGCATTCGTCGGGTGCTTCCACGTGAATGTAAACGTAATCCTGTCCGCGGGAGAAGGCATCGATAGCAGCCTCGGCCTTGCCGCGGTAATTGGTATGAACGTTGCCGGTGGCCCCCTCAACGTTCAAAACCTCCATGCCGGCGCAAAGACCGATGCCTTTAATGAGGTCCACCGCGGAAACAATGCTCCCCTTAAGGCCCCACTTTTCGTAGAAGGAGGGAAGGGCGGGCTTTTTGCCGGGGCTCCAGAGCCAAGCGGAGTTGGCTGCCTTGAGGCCGCGGCGGCGGCGTTCGGCATTGACGGGGTGATCCTTCAGGATGTCGTAGCTGTCACGCATAAAGCGGTAAAAGGGCTCGCCGTCGGCCCCCTTGGGGAGATGCTCGGCGATCGTCTGCCCGATGATGTCGTGCGGGCGGGAGAAGTTGTAATCCTCCTTGGCGTTCTTCCAAAGGAGACAATGGCGATAGCTGATGCCGGTGTACAGGTGACGCTCTTTATTGCCAAGCTTCTCCTCCAGCGCACGGACAAGCAGGTCCGCCTCGGGAGTTGTGATCTCGTCGGCGCTGTGGTCCAGCATGATCTTCGCCTCGTACGGCTCCTCCTCGCTGAGTGCCACAAGGTTGCAACGGAGGGCGGTATCGTCCTCGTCCATGGAAAGACCCATGCTCATCGCCTCCAGAGGCGAGCGCCCGTGAGAGTAGGTGCGCGGGTCATAGGAGAGAATGGCGAGGTTGGCCGTGTCGCTTTCCGGCACCATGCCCTCGGGAACGTTGGAAACGGTACCCACAAGAGCCGCGCGGCTGAGCATATCCAGATAGGGCTTTTGGGCTACCTCCATGGGCGTGCGGTCAGAAAGCTCGGGGATCTTATAATCCGCCATGCCGTCATAAACGATAACGAGATACTTCATAAAAAACTCCAAAGGTTTATTAATAACAGTATTATAGCATAATTTTTACACATTTACAATGGATAGCGGAAAAAACTTTTTGAAAAAAATTCTAAAAACCCCTTGATTTTTAGGACACGCTATGATATGATAACTCAGTGGCCGTATTTCATCGGTCGCATAACGATTTTGGAACAGTCCGCTGCGATGCTCCGTAAGAATGTTCTGTATTTAAGGAGGGCCATTATGGATAAGATCCAGGCTTTTGTAAGCGAGCAGTTGAAGAAGGAGGTTCCTCAGTTCTCTGTTGGTGATGTTGTGCGTATCCACAACAAGATCAAGGAGGGCTCGAGAGAGCGTATCCAGCTTTTCGAGGGTACCGTCATTGCCAAACACGGCGGCGGCATCTCCGAGACCTTCACCGTGCGCCGTATTTCTTACGGTGTCGGGCTGGAAAAGACTTTCCCGCTCCATTCCCCCAACGTTGTCAAGGTTGACCTTGTGCGTGCCGGTAAGGTCCGCCGCGCCAAGCTCTACTACCTGCGTGACAAGGTTGGTAAGGATGCCAAGGTCAAGGAAAAGATCTGATCGGGCAAGCACAATTTAATCAAATGAAAAAGGCGGTTTCGAGATTTACTCTCAAAACTGCCTTTTTCGGAATTTGGCGAAGCCTTAGGCCATGGTTTCGGAAAGCTTCTTGCCGCCGATGAGGTGGAAGTGGAGATGCTTCACCGACTGGCAGCCGTCCTCACCGCAGTTGGTGACGACACGGTAGCCGTTCGTAAGGCCAAGCACCTCGGCAATCCTCGGGATCGCTTCAAAGATCGCGCGGACAGCATCGGCGTTCTCCGCCGAGATCTCCTGTGCGGAGGCGATGTGCGTGCGCGGAACGATCAGGACGTGCGTCGGTGCCTGCGGTTGAATGTCATAAAAGGCATACACCGCCTCGTCCTCGTACACCTTTTTCGAGGGGATCTCCCCGGCGATGATCTTACAGAAAAGACAGTCCATATGCTTACTCCTTCATACTGTTTTTGCAAGGAAAGTATATCACATACATTCAAAAAAATCAAGCGGTGTGACAACATATCGCGGAAGGGAGCGTTATGCCGGAGCTGCTTTCCCCGGCAGGGGACCTTGAAAAGCTGAAGGCCGCCGTCCGTTACGGTGCCGATGCCGTGTACCTTGCGGGCACGCGCTTTGGTATGCGGGCCGCCGCAGGGAATTTTGATGACCGTGAGCTGCGTGAGGGCATTGCCTACGCTCACGCCCAAGGTGTTAAGGCGTACGTGACCGTCAACACCGCCCCTCGCACGCACGAGTATGCGGCGCTCGGGGACTATCTTGCGGCGCTTGGCGAGATCGGCCCCGATGCCTTGATCATCGGGGACATTGGTGTCCTTTCATTCGCACGCCGCAATCTTCCCGATGTGCCGATCCACGTTTCCACGCAGGCCAACGTCGTGTCCTTGGAGACGGCAAAAGCTTTTGCCGCTATGGGAGCCTCCCGCATCGTTCTTTCGCGTGAGCTTTCGCTTGATGAGATCCGTGCGATCCGCGCAGCGCTTCCCGAAGAGATCGAGCTTGAGGCATTTGTTCATGGCGCTATGTGTGTCTCCTATAGTGGGCGCTGTCTGCTATCCAATTATCTTGCCGGCCGTGATGCCGGCCGTGGAGCCTGCACGCAGCCCTGTCGCTGGAAATACCGCGCCGATCGCATTTCTGCGGTGCTTTATGAGGAAAAGCGTCCCAACGAGCCTATCCCTGTGTATGAGGAGGGCGGTGAGAGCTTTTTTATGAGCAGTCGCGACCTCTCGATGATCGATCACGTGGGAGAGCTCTGTCAGGCGGGGATCGCCTCTTTTAAGATTGAGGGGCGTATGAAAAGTGCCTACTACACCGCCGTTATCACCAACGCTTACCGTATGGCGATCGATGCGTGGAACCGCGGCGAGGCTATGGATGCGGCGGCCCTGCGCGCTGAGGTGGAGAGCGTCAGCCACCGCGACTACGATACGGGATTTTTCTTTGATTCTCCGCACATTCACGCCAAAATTACCAAGCGTGACGGATATCTCCGCGAAAAAGCATATCTTGCCCGCGTTCTGGCATATGATGGGACAAGCGGAATGGCGCTCCTTGAACAGAAAAACAAGCTTTCGGTCGGCGACAGTGCCGAGCTTCTCGTTCCCGGACAGGTGGGCATCGCCTTTTCCGTCGCTGCGCTTTTTGATGAGCAAATGGAGCCCATTTCCTCAGCGCCGCACCCCGGAATGCGCTTTTATATGAGGCTCCCCACCGCCGCCTCTGCGGGCGATCTTGTCCGCGGCGCGAGCGTTACCGATACGAAAGGAGTGTGATTTTTGCTTGCCTTTTCTTGAATTTTTGAAGGCGATCCTTATTGGCATTGTGCAGGGGATCACCGAATGGCTTCCCGTCAGCAGCACGGGACACATGATCCTCTTTGACAAGCTTCTGCCGCTTCGGGTGTCCGAGGAGTTTAAGGAGTTTTTTCTTGTGGCGATCCAGCTTGGCTCGATCCTTGCGGTGTGCGTTCTTTTCTTCCGGAAGCTGAATCCGTTTTCGAGGCAGAAGAGCCGTGCGGAGCGCAATACCACATGGCGCCTTTGGGGACACGTGCTGATCGGCTGTATTCCCGCGGGCGTTATGGGGCTGTTGCTTGACGATTGGATCGATGCTAACTTTTACAGCGAATCCGCAAGGTTTCCCGTGGTGGGTGCCGCCCTCCTTTTGTATGGTATTGCTTTTATTGCGGTAGAGCGAATGAGGCGCAAAAAAAGCTTGCGTCTTGAGGATGTCCACGCCTTTACTTGGCGGGAGGCGCTTCTTGTCGGTGGCTTTCAGGTTCTTTCCCTGATCCCCGGCACCTCGCGCTCGGGCTCCACGATCCTCGGCGCCTCGCTTCTCGGCATTGGGCGGACGGCCGCCGCGGAGTTTTCCTTCTTTATGGCTCTGCCGGTTATGGCGGGCGCCACCCTACTCAAAGGATTGAAATTCTTGCTCTCCGGAGTTGGCGTTTCGGCCCCGGAGATCGGCATACTCATCACGGGCACGGCCGTCGCCTTTTTCGTATCACTTATTGCCATTCGCTTTCTTATGGATTTTGTGCGCCGCCACAGCTTCGAGGCCTTCGGTTGGTATCGCATCGCGCTTGGCACGGTGGTTCTTCTCTATTGGATCTTAGCTGAATAAAAAGAACAACGCCCGATTTTCGGGCGTTGTTCTTTTTATTACTGGAAAATGTCCCCGATGTTGACTGAGGGGTCGGTGTCCAGCGTGGTGACGGGGGCGGTTGTTGCTTTCGCTGTCGTTGTGACGGAGGTCGCAGTGGTGGTGTCGTCATCTTTTCTGCGGCGGCTGCAGGCCGAGGTAGTCAGCAAAACCGAGGCAAGAATTGCAAACATCAAAACAAAGAGAAGTGAACGCTTCATGAGGTCCTCCCGCGCATTTTTTCTTTCTTACAGTATACCCTTTTTCGCAGGGGTTGTCAAGGGCGGGGGATTGATTTTTTTCTTTTGGTGTGGTATAATCCGTGCAAGAAGGAAAAGGAGAGGCAGTATGAGGATCGGCAACGATTGGGATCAGGTCATAGGCGGGGAGTTTTCTAAGGAATACTATCTCGCCTTGCGTGAATTTTTGAAGAAGGAATATGCCACCGCCCGCGTCTGCCCGGGGATGTACGATATTTTTACCGCTCTGAAGGAAACCCCCTTTTCCGCGGTCAAGGCGGTGATCCTCGGCCAGGATCCTTATCATGGAGAAGGGCAGGCCCACGGGCTTTGCTTTTCTGTGCGACAGGGGATAGAGCCGCCGCCGTCGCTTGTCAATATCTTTAAGGAGCTGGAAAGCGATCTTGCCATCCCCTGTCCTGCTCACGGAGATCTGACGGCGTGGGCAAGACAGGGAGTGCTTTTGCTTAACACCACACTCACGGTTCGTCTCCATTCACCTATGAGCCACAAGGGGAAAGGCTGGGAGACCTTTACCGACGCTGTCATTGCCTCGCTCAATCGAAAAAAGACACCCGTTGTTTTTCTCCTTTGGGGGTCTCACGCCGCAAGCAAGGCTTCGCTTATCACCAGCCCTCTGCACACGGTGCTGAGGGCGCCTCATCCCAGTCCGCTTTCGGCCTATCGCGGCTTTTTCGGCTGCCGCCATTTTTCGGCCACCAACGCCATTTTACAAAGAGGCGGCGTGCCCCCGATCGATTGGACATTGTAAAGAAAAGCTCCCGAGCAAGATCGGGAGCTTTTCTTTATGAAAACCTTGAGGTGTATTCGTCCTTTTTTGTGGGGATGGGGGCGTTTTTTTTCTTGCGATTGAACAGTAGGCGAGCAAGAACGGCCCCTCCGGCGATCACGGCGTAACACAGGATGTAGATGACAATGCCGACCACGTAAGAGCCTGCCGAGGTGAAGGCAAACTGACGGCTCCTGAGAATCACGAAAAAGTAGGCAAGGCCAATGAGAAGAAAATTCAGCGCCCAAAGTGCGGGAGCAGGGAGAGAGCGGACGCGGAAAAGCTCACGCGCATAAGCGACCACAAGGGAAAAGCCCACAATGGTCAGAAGCGAAGCGAAATTCATGCCCGGCTCGGTTTTTCCGGACGTTGAGGCGTCGATCGTCATGATCAGAAAAAAGAGCAAGAGGGCCGCTGTGGCGATGGTTGTGCCGAGCATGGTGGCACGCCAAAGGGCGGAAAAAAAGCTTTTTGTTTTCGGTGACATAAGACGGTCTCCTTTTGTTTTTACACCATTCAGTATACCAAACCCCCCGTTTTTTTGCAAGTCCTTGCTGTAACTTTGGAAAAAAATAAAAAAAGAGAGCGCGAAAAGTTGACATTACGCGCGGAATGTTATATAATTTTATAAAATATATATTCAACCCGAAAGGAACGGCTTAGCCGTAGTGATAGTATGAACAGACATCAGGCAAGAGAACTCGCGTTTTGTCTTCTCTTTGAGCACGAATTTGATAAAGAGAGGAGCGTGGACGAGCTTTACGATGCCGCCAAGGCCCTGCGCGAGGTGGAGGAGAGCAAGTATGTCCGCTCTGTCCTCTCCGGTGTTGCGGAGCATGAAGCGGCGCTTGAGGCTGCGATCGGTGAGTCGGCGCGCGGCTGGGCGCTTTCCCGCATCAGCAAGGTCTCGCTTGCCGCTTTGAAGCTCTCGATCTACGAGATGCGCTATATGCCCGAGATCCCTCTCCGTGTTTCGATGAACGAGGCGCTGGAGCTTGTAAAAAAATACGATGAGGAGGAGGCCCGTCCCTTTGTGAACGGTATCCTCAACACGGTATTTGCGAGCGCAAAGGAAAATCGCCCCGATGAGGCGTGAGCTTTTTCTCGGGATCGATACGAGCAATTACACGACCTCGGCCGCCGTGGTAGATTCTGAGGGAGAGGTGCTGGCCAACGCCAAGCGTCCGCTTCCCGTGGAGGCCGGTGCGCGTGGCCTGCGCCAATCCGAGGCCGTGTTCTCGCACATCAAAAATCTCCCCTCGCTGATGCAGGAGATCGCCGAGGTCCTTCCGGTCGGTACGCTTTCCGCCATTGGCGTTTCCGAGGCACCGCGCCGTGCAGAGGGCTCGTATATGCCTTGCTTTCTTTCCGGTGTTGCCGCCGCCGAGGCGGCCGCAGCCGCTTCGGGAGTGCCGCTCTACCGCTTTTCTCATCAATGCGGTCACTTGGCTGCGGCGATCCTTTCCTCGGGGAAGCATGACCTTTTTGAGCGCCCCTTCGGCGCCTTTCACGTTTCGGGAGGCACCACCGAGGTCCTTTACGTATCCTCGTATTCCGAGCATGGCTTTTCTGTCACGCTTCTCGGAGGAACCGCTGACCTGAATGCAGGTCAGCTCATTGACCGTGTGGGCGTGATGCTTGGACTTCCGTTCCCCTGCGGCCCCGCGTTAGAAGCATTGGCCGAGACCAACACCGCCCCCGTACCGCGCCCTCGCATCGCTGTTCGCGGTCTTTCCGCCAATCTTTCGGGAGCCGAAAATCAGGCCGCCGCTCTCTTTGAAAAAACGAAGAATGCGCCTCTTGTCGCGGCGTACGTTCTGGATTTTGTGGCAAAAACCCTGGCCGCCCTGACCGAAGCTCTTTTTGCGGAAAAGGGGGACCTTCCTGTGCTTTATGCGGGCGGCGTGATGTGTAACCGCCGTATCCGCCGCGCTCTGTCCCCCTTGGGCGAGACCTATTTTTCCGAGCCTGCCTTCAGCGCGGACAACGCTTCGGGAATTGCCCTTCTCACCAAAAATTGTCATGGAGGTCGCCTTTGAGCATTGAGCTTTCGCCCCCCGCGGTGGGGAAGGAAGAGCCGATCACCGTATCGGCGCTGAACGAATATATCAAGGGGCTTCTTGAAGAAGACTCCGCCCTGCACCGCGTGTATCTGCGCGGTGAGATCTCGAATTTTACCAATCACAGATCGGGACACCTGTATTTTTCCCTCAAGGACGAGGGCGGCCTTATCCGGGCTGTCATGTTCCGCGGAAGCGCTGCTCACCTTGCCTTTGTACCCGAAAACGGTATGAAGGTGCTCGTCCGCGGAAGCGTCTCGCTTTTTGTGCGTGACGGCTCGTATCAGATATACGTGACCGCTATGGAGCCCGACGGTGTGGGTGCCCTGTACCTTGCCTTTGAACGCCTTAAAAAGAAGCTGGCGGCCGAGGGGCTTTTCTCTGAAGAACGCAAGCGCCCGCTTCCTAAGATCCCCTCGCGCATCGGGGTCATTACCTCGCCGACAGGGGCCGCTGTGCGAGACGTTATGAACATTCTCGGCAGGCGCTTTCCCTATGCGGAGGTCGTGCTTTCGCCCGCCCTTGTGCAAGGCGCGGATGCTCCCGCCTCTCTCATCGAGGGGCTAAGGCGTCTCAATTCCCTCGGGAATATCGACGTTATCATCATCGGCCGCGGTGGTGGCTCTATGGAGGATCTTTGGGCCTTTAACGACGAGGCGCTGGCGCGTGAGATCGCGGCATCGCGCGTGCCCGTGATCTCCGCCGTCGGTCATGAGACCGATTTTACGATTGCCGACTTTGTGGCTGACCGCCGTGCCCCTACCCCCTCGGCTGCCGCAGAGCTTGCCGTGCCCGACACCGCTGAGCTGATGCGGAAATTTCTGAATATCACAAAGCATACCGACTTGCTTTTGGCCCGGAGGATCGAGCGCGCCCGGCGCTCACTGTCCGACCTGGCTGCGCGCCGCGCCCTCTCCGATCCTGCGGCGATCTTTACGGAGCGCCGAATGCTCCTCACTTATCTTTCCGATAAGACTGCATCGGCTATGGAGAGCCGTCTGCTTACGCTCCGCGCCGGCTTTCGGGAGGAGGCGGGACGGCTGGAGGCTATGAGTCCGCTTTCCATTTTGAAACGCGGATACAGCGTTGCCCTGGGGACGGACGGCGCCCCCAAGCGTTCGGTCACACAGCTTGAGCGTGACGAGCTCCTGACCCTCCGTCTTGATGACGGTGAGGCCACGGCGCGAGTGCTGGATACCCGGCAATTTACAGAAGGAGATATCAAATAATGAGCGAAGCTATGACGTTTGAAGCCGCGGTCGCCCGTCTTGAGGCGATCGTTAAATCCATGGAAGAGGGAACTCTCCCGCTGGACGATTCCCTTAAGGTTTTTGAGGAGGGCATCGGCCTTGTCCGCTTCTGCAATGCCAAGCTGGACGCCGCGGAGCAGAGGGTGAGGATCCTTCTTACCGGGGAGGACGGCAAGCTCGCCGAAAGCGACTTTGTTCCTCCTACCAAGGGCTGAGCTGTGCGCCTTGACGTTTTTTTGACGGAGAAAGGATTTTCGCGCAGCCGCACCGAGGCGCCCCGCCTCATCGAGGCGGGGAGCGTGACGGTTTTTGGTGCTGTGCGCGACAAGCCCGCCTTTCTTTTGGAGGATGACACCGCCATCGATGCCGTCACCGTTGTGCGGGATGCCGTGCCCTTTGTCAGCCGAGGCGGTGAAAAGCTGAAGGCGGCGCTCGATGCGTTTTCTCTGTCGCCAAAGGGGCTTTGCGCCATTGACGTCGGTGCCTCCAGCGGCGGCTTTACCGATTGCCTTTTAAGGTACGGAGCTGCCCGCGTTCTATCCGTGGACTCGGGCTGCGGACAGCTGGCCGAGTGCCTTTTGTCCGATGAACGCGTGCTTTCGTTTGAGCATTACAATGCGCGCTTTTTGGATCTGCGGGATTTTCCCGAGCAGCCGCGCTTTGCTGTTATGGACGTTTCCTTTATCTCACAGACCCTGATCCTTCCCGCGCTTGCCGATCTCCTGCCGGAGGGCGCTCCCTACGTGGGGCTTATAAAGCCTCAGTTTGAGGTGGGCCGTGCGGGGGTAGGGAAGGGCGGCATCGTCCGCGATGAAAAATTGCGGAAGGAGGCAGTCCAACATGTGATCACCTTTGCCGAGAGTGTTGGCTTTTCGCCTCTTGGCTGCATCCCGTCCCCCATTCTCGGCGGTGACGGCAATCATGAATTTCTTGCCGCTTTTATAAGGAGAGCTGTATGAAAAACATTGTTGTTTTCCCTAATTCCTATAAGGATCCAAAATACGAAACGACGCGTAAGATCGTTCGTTATCTCCTCTCGTTCGGTGCGCGGATCTTCCTCTCCACCGAGCATAATATCGGTTTGAAGTCTCCCGGCATACACTATTATGACGGGGATTTTCCGAAGGAAGTGGAGATGATCCTCGTTATCGGAGGGGACGGCTCGGTGCTGGATGCCTCGGTCTACGCCATTGGCGCGGGCGTCCCTTTGCTTGGAGTCAATCTCGGGCGCCTTGGCTATCTCGCGGAGATCGATGCCGACGAATGTGAGATCCTTTCCCGCCTCTTTACGGACGATTTTTCGATCCGCGACCACATGACCTTCCATGTCTCGCTTGTCCGTGACGGAGAGGAAATGGACCTTGTGCGCTGTGCCGTAAATGACGTGGTCATCTCACAGGCCGAGGGGGAGGGAATGTCCGAGCTCCGTCTTGAGGACGGCCACGGAAACCACCTTACCTATCTTGCTGACGGTATCATTGTGGCAACGCCTCTCGGCTCCACGGCGTATTCGCTCTCTGCGGGTGGGCCGATCATCGATTCCTCTCTCAGCGCCATGTGCGTTACGCCGATCTGCGCCCATTCCTTGTTCTCGCGGTCTATCATTTTTCCGCCCGACATCCTCCTTTCGGTAAAAAATATATCGCATCGACAGGGAAGAATGAGAGTCTCGATCGACGGCGGAGAGAATTATACACTTCAGCCCGAGGATCTTGTCAAGATCTCGCGTTCGCAAAAGACTTTGCAGATCATCACCCTCAAAAACGAAAGTGCTGTCGGCATTCTTTGTCGTAAGATGAAGAACCTCAATCAACGCGTTGGAAAGGAAGACTGAGATGAAGAACAAAAGACAGGAAGCGATCCTCGAGCTCATTGAAAGATACGAGATCCAAAAGCAGGAGGAGCTGATCCGCCTCTTGGAGGAGCGCGGCTTTACCGCCACTCAGGCCACTGTCTCCCGTGACATCCGCGAGCTGAAGCTTATGAAGGGCACGGGTGAGGGCGGTGTGTACAAATACGTCCTACCCAGCCGCAGACAGAACGTGGTCCCCAAGTTCAACAGCTCCCTGACCGAATCGATCATCAAGATCGATTGCGCCGAAAACCTGATCGTCGTTAAGACCTATCCCGGCATGGCGCCGGCGGTGGCCTCATGCGTCGATACCTTCAACATTCACGAGATCGTGGGAAGCGTTGCGGGTGATGATGCTGTCCTTGTGGTGGTCCGCACGAAGGAGGATGCCTCCCTTCTGCGTGATAAGCTCCGCAAAATGATCGAAATGATGTAATGGATCGGGGGAACTCTATGCTGCAAGCATTGCACATCGAGAACATCGCCGTTATCCGCAGGACCGATATTGATTTTTCGGAGGGCTTTTCCGTGCTCAGCGGCGAAACGGGAGCCGGTAAGTCGATCATCATCGACTCGATCGGCTTTGTACTTGGCAACCGCGGCGGCCGTGAGCTGATCCGTACGGGGGCGGAGCGCGCCGTCGTGAGTGCCCTTTTTGCGGTCTCAAAGTCGACGGAGGAGCGCCTGCTTTCTGTCGGCGCCGAGTGTGAGGGCGGCGAGCTTCTCATTGAGCGTACCCTCTCGGCCGAAGGACGCACCACGGCCCGTATTAACGGCCGTCCCGTGACGCTCGCGCTTTTGCGGAGCGCCGCGGAGCTTCTTGTCAACATTCATGGACAAAGCGATACGCATACCCTGACGGATGATGCCAATCAACGGGAGATCCTGGATGGGTTTGCCGATAACGCCGCCCTGCTTGCGGAATATTCGGCTGCGTACGGGGAGCTCTCGCGTCTCCGTGCGGAGATTCGCAAGATCTCTGCCGATGAGGCCGGCCGCCTGCGCGAGGTGGAAATGCTCCGCTATCAGATCGCCGACATTGAATCGCACTCTCTCCGTGAGGGGGAGGAGGAAAAGCTGGCGGAAAAGAAAAAACGCCTGCGGAGCATAGAGCGCATTTCAAAGCAGACCTCGTTTGCCTACCGTGCGCTTCGCTCGGGAGAAAAGGCTAACGTTTTGTATATCCTTGAGCGCACCGTTACCGCGCTTGATACCCTTTCTGACGTGATCCCCGCTGTCAAGGACATTACGGCAGAGCTTATGGATTGCCGCTCCCGCATCGAGGATGCCGCCGAGAGTGTCCGCGCCCTCTCCGAGGAGGATGAGGGGGATGCCACCAAGCTTTTGAATGCGGTGGAAAATCGCCTGGCCGCCATTGAGAAGCTTGGCCGGAAATACGGTGGCTCCGTCGAAACCGTTCTCGCCTACTGTGCAAGCGCCAAGGAGCGACTGGCACTTTTGGAAAACGCCGATGTTCGTTTAGATGAGCTGAAGGTGGCTGAGGCTGCCGCGCTTTTGAGGGCCACCGAGCTTGCGCGTAAGCTTCACGAAAAGCGCGCCGAGGCAGGGGTCGCCCTTGCCGAGCGCGTGCAGGACGTTCTTGGCTTTTTGGATATGCCCAAGGTCAGCTTCGGTGTCCTTGTGGATGAGCGCCGTGAGGGAGACGGACTGTCTCTTTTGCCATGTGGCGGCGATGATGTGCGCTTTTTGCTCTCGGCCAACCCCGGCGAGCCTCTCTTGCCGCTTTCCGCTATTGCCTCGGGCGGTGAGCTTGCGCGCATCATGCTGGCTATCAAGTCGGTCATATCGGACCGCGACGGCATCGGGACAGTCATTTATGACGAACTCGATACGGGCGTTTCGGGCAAGACCGCGAGAAAGATCGGGATCGAGCTGCTTCGTTCTGCGAGGCGTGGGCAGGTGCTTTGCGTGACCCATTCGGCGCAGATCGCCTCGCTGGCCGATACCCATTACCTGATACAAAAGACAGAAAAGGACGGACGTGCGGAGACCGAGGTGGTCGCCTTAGAGGAAGAGGGACGTATCACAGAGCTATCCCGCATCCTTGGCGGTATTGAAGTGACCGAGACCCAGCGCCGTGCGGCGTGGGAGCTGTATACCGAGAGGAGCGCTTACAAAGAGGCGTGAGATGCAAAAGACACTGGCACGTGTCCTTTCCGAGCTTTCCCCTGAGGACTTTGAGGTTCTCATCGATTACCCTCTGGCAAAACTTACGACCTTCCGCATCGGCGGACCCGCGGCAGCCCTCGTGCTTCCTGAGAGCGAGGATGCCCTTTGCCGCCTCTTGTCGCTCCTTGACAGGGAAGGCGTTGCCCGTACCGTTCTTGGAAACGGAAGCAATATTCTCGCCTCCGACGAGGGGTATGCGGGCGTTGTCATTCTGACGCGTAAGCTACATTATTTTTCAATTTCAGAGCAAACTATCACGGCAAGCGCCGGGGCCTCGCTTTCGGCACTCTGTCGCGCCGCCACGCGCCGCGGAATTTCAGGATTTTCACCACTTGTCGGAGTTCCCGCCACCCTGGGAGGAGCGCTTTTTATGAATGCGGGCGCTCACGGCGCCACAATCGGGGAGCGCGTCCTTTGCGTCCGTGCCGTTCCAAGTGCAGGCGGCGCACCGCTGTCCCTTTCTCAAGGGGAGTGCCATTTTGACTATCGCACCAGTGCTTTTTCAAGGCGCGGTCTTGTCATTCTCGGTGCTGATCTTTGGGGAGAGAGGTCGGAAAGCCACAGGCTTTTAGCCGAGGAAGAACGGGCCGTGGCCCACCGCCGTGCCACACAGCCCCTGCACCTGCCAAGCGCAGGGAGCGTTTTTCGCCGCCCGCCGGGCGATTATGCCGGGCGCCTCATCGAGGCGGCAGGCCTGAAGGGCCTTTCTGTCGGTGGGGCACAGGTATCCCCCCTTCACGCGGGGTTTATCGTAAATACGGGCGGTGCGACCGCTGCCGACGTCAAGGAGCTTGTGCGCATCGTGACCGAGACGGTCAGGGAGCGCTTTGGTGTTACCTTGCAGCGTGAAATCGAGTATTTGGGAGAATGAGCATGTCCTATTCCTCCGACCTCAAGAAGCAGCTTGCCGAAAAAGAGGTCAAAAAGAAGTGCTGCCGCCGTGCGCTCCTTTACGGCATGCTGGCTGTGCGCGGTGTTTTGAAGGAAGGCAAAGTTTTCTTGACACTTGAAGGGGAGAGCGTTGCCCCGCTGGCAGCCGAGCTTTGCCGTGCTGTCGGCGTCGAGGCGCGCATCACTCCCATAGCCTCGCGCTTTTCGCGGGCGGCCCTTGTTTTTTCGTCAGATACCGTTGCCGGCTATCTCGCCGACGGTGAGGTGGCCCTCCCCCGGGGAGAGACGCTTTGCCCACAATGTTCGGTCCATTTTTTGCGCGGTGTGTTCCTGGCCGCCGGGCGCATCTCGGATTTCAAAAAGCTCTATCGTCTTGAATTCTCGGCAAGAGAGAGGACCGAGGCACTTTACAGCCTTCTTTCCGAGGAGGCGAGGCCCCCAAAAAGGACACTCCGCCGTGGGGAGCCGATCCTCTACTATAAAACGAATACCGACATCTGCGATTTTATGGCGGTCATCGGTGCGGAGAGCGCCGCCTTTGATCTCATCAATGACAGCATTGAGGCGGGCTACCGCAATGCCGCCAATCGCCGCGCCAACTGTGAGACAAGAAACATCGAGCGCTCGGTGGAGGCATCGATGCGCTTTGTACATACCTATCGCCGATTGGCGGAGGCGGACAAGCTTTCACTTTTGCCCGAGGAGCTTCAGGAGACGGCACGGCTTCGTGCCGAAAATCCGACGGTTTCGCTTTCGGTGCTGGGGGCCAGACACTCTCCGCCCATTACCAAGTCGGGCATGAACCACCGCCTCGAAAGGATCATGCGCCTTTCTGAGGAAATTCTTAAAAAGTAAACGAAAAGGAGGGATACGCGTGCAGGACTTTGTGCATCTTCATCTTCACAGTGAATACAGCTTGCTTGACGGCGCCTGCCGTGTGCGCGATATCCCCAAGGCCGCGGCCGAGGCGGGCCACCGCGCCGTGGCCATTACGGATCACGGCGTTATGTACGGTGCCGTTGCCTTTTTCCGTGCCTGCCTTGACGAGGGGATAAAGCCGATCATCGGCTGTGAGGTCTATGTAGCGCCCCGTTCGCGCTTTTCTAAGGAAGGGAAGGGCGATTCCTCAGGCTATCACCTGATCCTTCTCTGCAAGAATGAGGTGGGCTACCGCAACCTGATCGCCATGGTGTCCTCCTCCTTTACCGAGGGCTTCTATTCCAAGCCGCGTATTGATATGGATCTTCTTGAGAAGCATAAGGAAGGGCTGATCGCGCTTTCTGCCTGCCTTGCGGGTTACATTCCCCGCATGATCCTTATGGGGGATATAAAGTCGGCCGAGGCGCATGCCAAGCGCATGCAGTCTCTTTTTGGTGAGGATTTTTACCTTGAGCTTCAGGATCACGGCCTTGCCGACGAGGCTACCGTGGTAAGAGCGCTCTGTGAGCTTTCGGCGAGGACGGGAATTCCTCTTGTTGCCACCAACGACGTCCATTATCTCAAAAAGAGCGATTCCGAGATCCAGGCTACAATGATGTGCATTCAGACGAACAGCGTCATTACGGACGGACGCCCTCTCGGCTTTGAGACCGATGAATTTTACTATAAATCCACAGAGGAGATGCGTGCACTCTTCGGGCATATTGAGGGGGCGCTGGAAAACTCGGTGAAAATAGCGGAGAAGTGCCACTTCTCCTTCTCCTTTGACAAGGTGCATATGCCCGCCTTTCCAACGCCAAGCGGGCTTACCCATGGAGAATATCTGGCCCGTCTTGCCGCGGAGGGCCTTGACCGCCGTATGGCATGTGGAGACATTGACCTTTCCTTTGGCACGGTGGCCGAGTATCAGGAGCGCATTGCCTATGAGCTTTCGGTCATCGGCAATATGGGCTTTGACGGTTATTTTCTCATTGTCCGTGATTTTATCGCCTACGCTAAGGAGCAGGGGATCCCCGTTGGTCCCGGGCGTGGATCTGGCGCGGGGAGCATGGTTGCGTACTGTGTGGGCATTACCGACATTGATCCCTTCCGCTACGGTCTTCTCTTTGAGCGTTTCCTGAACCCCGAGCGAGTCTCTCTCCCCGATTTTGATACCGACATCTGCTATGAACGCCGTGACGAGGTGATCGCCTACGTCCGCCACCGCTACGGTGAGGACCACGTGGCCCAGATCGTCACCTTTGGTACCTTGGCCGCCCGTGCCGCCGTGCGTGATGTTGGCCGTGCTATGGGGCTTCCGTATGCCGAGGTGGATTCTGTGGCCAAGCTGATCCCCCGTGCTCTCGGCGTAACGATCGGGACAGCACTCCGCCGCCGTGAGCTGCGCGAGCTGTACGATTCTTCGGAAACCGTCCGCAAGCTGATCGATACCGCTATGGCGCTGGAGGGGATGCCCCGTCACGCCTCCACGCACGCCGCCGGTGTGGTCATTACCGAGGAGCCTTTATCACAGTATCTCCCCTTGGCGACCAACGGGGAGGCTGTTGTGACCCAGTACGATATGGACACCGTGGCCGCGCTTGGCCTTGTTAAGTTTGACCTTCTCGGCCTTCGGTATCTGACGATCATTTCGGATGCTGAGCGTGCCGTCCGTGAGACCGAGCCCGATTTTGATATCACACGCGTGCCGCTTGACGATGAGGCGACCTACCGTCTGCTATCCGAGGGGCGCACCAGTGGCGTTTTTCAGCTGGAATCGGGTGGGATGCGCCAGCTTCTTACCGAGATGCGCCCCCGCAGCGTGTACGATATTACCGCGGCTATCGCCCTCTACCGCCCGGGGCCGATGGAGTCGATCCCGCATTACCTTGCCTGCCGCGAGGGAAGAGAAACTCCGATCTACGAGACCGAGGCGCTCCGTGATATTTTGGACGATACTCACGGCTGCATTGTCTACCAGGAGCAGGTGATGCAGATCTTCCGCCGTCTTGCGGGATATTCCTATGCCCGCGCCGACATCGTTCGCCGTGCGATGTCAAAGAAAAAGGCATCGGTCCTCTCGGCCGAGCGAGACGGCTTTGTGAGGGGCGCTGCCGAGCGCGGCGTCACCCGTGAGGCGGCCGAGGCACTCTTTGACAGAATGCAAAGCTTTGCTGAGTACGCCTTCAACAAAAGTCACGCGGCGGCCTATGCTACGCTCTCCTTCCGCACCGCCTATCTGAAAGCCCACCACCCACGGGAGTACATGGCGGCACTCCTCACCTCGGTCCTTGGCGATATGACCAAGACCGCCGAGTATATTGCCGAGGCCACCCGTTATGGGATCGCCGTGTTGCCCCCCGACATCAACGAAAGCCGTATGACCTTCTCGGTCAACGGCGATAATATCCGCTTCGGCCTTTTGGCCCTCCGCAACGTTGGCCGTCCCTTTGTGGAGGCGATCCTTGCCGAGCGTGCCGTCCGTCCCTTTACAAGCTTCGGGGATTTTCTTGACCGAATGAGCGGAAAGGAAATGAACCGCCGCCAGGTGGAGGCGCTTATCAAATGCGGCGCCTTTGACCGTCTTGGAGTCTTCCGCTCCCGTCTCCTTTCGGTCTATGAGGCCATGCTGGACGAGATCGCCCAACGTGACCGTGCCGGGGTTACGGGCCAAATGGACATCTTCTCCCTCGGCGGCGCAACGGAAAAACCGCCCGAATACCGCTATCCCGATATCCCCGAGTTCGGGATCCGCGAGCTTCTCACTCTGGAAAAGGAAAGCTCAGGCATGTATTTCTCGGGCCATATCATTGAGGATTACGGGAATCACATGAAGGCCCTCTCCTGTACGCCGATTTCCGAGATCCTTGAGGGCTTTGGCGAGGCGGGCGAGGGGGCGGCCTACACCGAGGGAGACCGCGTCACCGTTGGCGGTGTGATCACGCGCCGCACAGTGAAAAATCTGAAAAACGGCTCCACCATGGGCTTTGTTACCCTGGAGGACCGCTACGGTGAGATCGACGGCATTGTGTTTGCCAAAACTCTGGAGTCGCTGGGGCGCCTTCTGATCCCGGATACTGCTGTGGCAGTGATGGGGAAGCTTTCCTGCAAGGAGGGCGAAAAGCCCGAGATCATCGTGATGTCTGTCACCCCACTGCGCTCGGATACCGAGGCTCCGCCTCGGGAATCCAAAGGGGGGGCCAAGCGCCTTTTTCTCCGCGTTCCTTCTCTCGATTCGGATGCCTGCCGTATGGCGCTCCGCCTTCTTGAACGGTCAGCGGGAGACATCGGCGTTGCGGTATACGATGCCTCCTCGGAGAAATACGTCACTGTCTCAGACCGCCGCGTCAGCGCCGACCCCGACCTTTTGAATTCGCTTTATCGGGTTCTTGGTAGGGAGAACGTTGTGCTTCGCTGATGCTTGACACCGCTGCGCGCGGGGTGTATAATCAAGGTTGCCTAAATCCCTTTTGTTCTTATCCAAAAGTATGTGGAGGAATTGTTATGACACTTGGAAACCTCATTTTTGATCTTGTACTTGTTATTATGCTTGTCGTGGGCCTTGTTTCGGGCTGGCGCCGCGGTTTGCTCGCTTTTGTTCTCAAAGGGGGCGCGGGCATTCTTTCGGCCATCATTTCCGTGAGCTTTTACCGCCCTGTCGGTGATCTTCTTAAGGGAAAGTATTTTCTCTCTCCCATTCGTTCGTCGATCGATGGCGCCGTGCTTGACCTTGTCGGTCCTGCGCCTACCCCTGAGGAGCTGACGTCCTCGGTGCCCGATAACCTCAAAAACGTGGCCGGCCTTTTCGGCGTTGACCTCAATGAAATGGCCAGCTCTGCGATTGCTGAGGGTGGCAACGTTGTGGAAAAATTCTGTGCGGGGGCCGCGGATATGATCGCGGGATTTTTGGGCATGGCCGTGGCCTTCCTGCTCCTTTTTATCGGCTCTTACATCATTCTCCGTATTTTTTCAAAGCCGCTTTCTAAGGTCATTATGAAGATTCCGCTTCTTGGCGGCGTCAACCGTCTTTTCGGTCTTATTGTCGGTGGGCTTTTGTCCTTCCTGCTTGTTTGGGTCCTTGTCTGGGCCGTGGCGCTTGTCGATCAGGCCGCAGGTCTTGCCTTCCTTGAAGTCGATGAGACTTTCATCGGCGGCTTTTTCCACCGCACGCTCTCCCTTTCGAACCTTATCGGAGGGAATTGATTTTCAGTAAAGGTGACAAATAATGCAAATGTGTGTCAGATGCCACAGGCGTGTTGCTGTGGTGTTTATAACCCGTATGGATAAGGATGGGACTGTCAATGAGGGACTCTGCCTCAACTGTGCCAGAGAGCTTGGCATCAAGCCCGTCAACGATATGCTGGAGAAGATCGGCGTTACCGAGGAGGACATCGAAAGAATGTCCGAGGACCTTCGTAGCGCTCTCACCGAAGGGGGCGCTGAGGGAGAGGGCGAGGACGGAGGGGAGGACGGCGGCGCTCCCGCCATCGATCTCCCTAAGATCTTTCAGCGCCTTGGCTTTCCCGTCGTTCCTCAAAAGCCAAGCGAGGGCGGCGATGAGAAAAAACGCCCTCGGAGCGATAAAAAGAAGGAGAAGCCGCACAAGCTTCTCGATACCTATTGCAAAAACCTCACGGCAGAGGCGGCCGCAGGACGGCTTGACCGCATCGTTGGCCGTGATCGCGAGCTTGAGCGCGTCATACAGATCCTTTGCCGCCGTCAGAAGAACAATCCCTGCCTGATCGGTGAGCCGGGCGTCGGTAAGACCGCCATTGCGGAGGCGCTGGCCCTGCGTATCGTCGCGGGAGACGTCCCCTACCGCTTGCGCGATACCGAGCTGTATCTTCTTGATCTTACGGCTCTTGTGGCAGGAACACAGTTCCGAGGTCAGTTTGAGTCGCGGATCCTCGGCCTACTTTCCGAGGTGAAGAGCGCGGGGAACGTGATCCTTGTCATCGACGAGGTCCATAACATTGTGGGCGCCGGCGAGAGCGAGGGGAGTATGAATGCCGCTAACATCTTAAAGCCGGCCCTCTCACGCGGAGAGATCCGCGTCATCGGGGCCACCACGTTGAAGGAATACCGCAAGTTCATAGAGAAGGACAGCGCACTTGAACGCCGCTTCCAGCCCGTTAACGTGCTTGAGCCTTCAATTGAAGAAACGGTAGAGATGCTCCGGGGGATCAAGGGATATTACGAGGAATTTCACTCGGTCAAGGTGCCCGATGCCACCCTTCGTGCTGCGGCGGAGATGTCGGAGCGCTATATCACCGACCGTTTTCTCCCCGACAAGGCCATCGACCTTCTTGATGAGGCCTCGGCCCGCCGGGCCCTCGACTGTCCTGAGCTTTCGCGCCGCCGCGCCCTTGAGGCCGAGATAGCCACCGTTCTTGAAGAGAAGTCGACACTTGAAGCGCGCCCCGATGAAGAGGAAAGCGCTAAAAACGAGGAAAAATATAAGGCGATCGCCGACGTTACGGTGAGAGAGCTGAAGCTTCGCGAGGAGCTGGAGCCTCTCCTTGCTGTTACGGACAATCTGTTTCTTACCGTGGATGATCTCGCTTCTGTCGTGGAGATCTGGACGGGAGTTCCCGCCACATCGATCAGTATGAGTGAGTTTGACCGCCTTGACGGTCTTCGGGAGCGCATCTCACGCCGTATTATAGGGCAAGAGGAGGCGGTCAGCGCCGTTGTCCGCGCAATCAAGCGCAAAAGGGCGGGTGTTGCTGTCCGTAAGGCTCCGATCTCGTTCATCTTTGCGGGGCCCACGGGCGTTGGCAAGACCGAGCTTGTAAAGGTCCTTGCCGCCGATCTTTTTCGTCAGCCCGACACCCTGATCCGCCTGGATATGTCCGAATTCATGGAAAAGCATTCGGTCTCCAAGCTGATCGGCGCCCCTCCCGGATATGTGGGGTATGATGAGGCGGGTCAGTTGACCGAAAAGATCCGCCGCCGTCCCTATTCCGTGATCCTCTTTGACGAGATCGAAAAGGCACACCCCGACGTTCTCAATATCCTCTTACAGGTGCTTGACGACGGCAAGCTGACCGATGCCGCGGGACGTGTAGTAAACTTTGAAAACACCCTCATTGTGATGACAACCAATGCGGGAAGTGAGCGTGGCGCCGGCATTTCGGGCTTCCACGCCTCGGTTTCGGCCCTCGGAAAGGAAAAGACCGAGCGTGCCCTTTCCTCCTTCCTGCGCCCCGAATTTTTGAACCGCATTGATGAGATCATCACCTTCCGTCCGCTTTCCGAGGAGGATTTTGTTGCCATTGCCCGTCTTTTGGTAGCTGAGCTTGCGGACGTCCTTGCCTCACGCGGTATTTCTCTTACCGCCACGGAGGATGCCTATCGGGTGATCGCCAATAAATCCTATTCCGAGAAGTTTGGCGCACGCAACATGCGCCGCTTTATGGAAACCCACGTGGAGGATGTGCTGGCAGAGGAGATCATTGCCCACCGTGACACCCTCATCACCGCCGTTTCTCTTTCCGCTACGGCCGAGGGAGAGCTTCGCATTGAATGTATGTAAAAGAGCTAAGGAGATAGTATCATGGCCAATGAATGTACCCACGATTGCAGCACGTGCAGTCACAAATGCAGCGAGGCAGACAAGGCCTCGCTCTTAGCCAAGCCGAACCCCGGCAGCCGCATCAAAAAGATCATCGGCGTTGTCAGCGGCAAGGGCGGCGTCGGCAAATCCTCGGTAACAACAATGCTTGCGGTGGCCATGCGCCGCCGCGGCTTTTCCGTCGGTGTTTTGGATGCCGATGCCACCGGCCCCTCGATCCCTAAGGCGTTTGGTCTGCACACGGGCACGATCGTCGGTGACGAAAATGGCATGGTCCCTGCCGAAACGGCGACGGGCATCCGCGTAATGTCTGTTAACCTTCTCGTTGATGAGGAGGAAAAGCCCGTGGTGTGGCGCGGACCTGTGATCGCAGGGGTGGTCACACAATTTTATACCGATGTTTCCTGGGGGGATGTGGATTATCTGTTCATCGATATGCCTCCGGGAACGGGCGACGTTCCTCTTACTGTTTTCCAGAGCCTTCCTGTGGACGGCATTGTGATCGTCACAAGCCCGCAGGAGCTGGTTTCCATGATCGTTCAGAAGGCGCTGACCATGGCGGAGATGATGAAGATCCCCGTCCTTGGCCTTGTGGAGAACTTCAGCTACTTCGTTTGCCCCGACTGTGGCAAGGAGCATCACATCTTCGGTGCGAGCCGCATTGCGGAGGTTGCCGCCAAAAACGGCACCGAGGTGCTGGCCCGCCTGCCCTTCGATCCCGCCCTGGCGGCCGAATGCGATAAGGGCAATGCCGAGGCGCTGGATACCGCCTCCTTGATCTTTGCCTGCGATAAGATCTCGATCCTCTAAAAACAAAAACGCCCTCCGGGGCGTGTTTATTTTTTCTTCTTCCCAAAAGCGACATATTTCTGTACCTCGACCGAATATACTGTATGTAAGAAAGGAAGAAGAAAATGAAGGTCGTTTACATAGATGTATTGTTCCTCATCAATTTTTGTATGGATTTTCTCGCACTTTGGTTTTGCGGCTCACTGCTGCATCTTCCAAGGCGCCGTCCACCTCTTTTGCTGGCGGCCGCTCTTGGGGGCGCCTATGCAGCCATAGAGGCGGTCTTTCCCGGCAACCCCACCGTTTCGCTCTTGGTGGGGGCGGGCACGGCGCTCCTTCTGTGCTTTGTTGCCTACGGGCGCCATTGCCGCGCACGGCTTTTTGTCACACTTTGCGCGCTGTTCCTTGGTGTTTCCTGGCTTTTTGGCGGAATGATCACGGCGTTTTATACACTCCTTGAAAAATTTTTCCGTGACAGAAGGGATTTTTATGAGGCGCTCATCGGTGGGGAGGGGCGGCTTGCGGTGTTTTCGGCGTTGGCGCTTCTCGTCGTGACGGTATTTTCTCTGTCACGGCGCCTGTTTACAGCGAGTGCTATGGCAGGGAATGCTAAGGTGGAGATCCGCGATGGAGGTCGCTTCCGTATGCTATCCGCTATGGTGGATACGGGAAACACGCTTCACGATCCCCTGTCGGGGAAGGTGTGCATTGTGATTGATCCTAACGCCGTTTCGGGCATTCTTCCCGAGGACGTACTTTCCTTTTCGCAGGGTGGAGAGCTGGACCTTGCGCTGCTTTCGCCCGAAAACAAGAAAAGGATCCGTCTTGTACCAACCGAGTCCTTGGGCGGCGGCCGTCTCCTTGTGGGCTATCTTCCCGATAGGATCGAGGTCACAAGCTCTGAGGGGAGGGGGAGGCGGAGTGTGGATGCCCTGCTGGTTCTCGATGAACGCGGCGGAGGCTTTAACGGCCATGCCGCCCTACTGCCCCCCGTTTTGATCCGATAGAAACTATGGAGGTGATCTTATGAGGTTTTTTCGCGCGTTATGTCTGTTTTTCAAGAGGCTGTGGCACCGCATCCGCTGCTGGTTCCACCCCGCCGAGTGGCGCCGTGTGTATTACATCAACGGCACGACCGTCCTGCCGCCCCCCCTCACGCATGAGGAGGAGAGCGACATCCTTGCACGAATGAAGGAGGACAGCTCATTGAAAAAGGTTCTTGTGGAGCGCAATCTACGCCTTGTGGTCTATATCGCCAAGAAGTACGAGAATACGGGCGTTAACATCGAGGATCTCATTTCGATCGGTACGGTGGGGCTTATGAAGGCAGCCAACACCTTTGATCCTGAAAAAAACATCAAGCTTGCCACCTACGCCTCGCGTTGCATTGAGAACGAGATCCTGATGTACTTACGGAAAACGGGCGTGCAAAAGCGCGAGATCTCGATCGATGAGCCCTTGAACGTAGATTGGGACGGCAATGAGCTTCTGCTTTCCGACGTTTTGGGGAGCGATCCCGATGTGGTCTGCCGGCGTATCGAGGAGGTGGAGGAGCGGCGCATGGTCAGGCAGTCTGTGGCGGCACTTGAACCGCGCGAGCGGGAGATCATTGAACTGCGCTTTGGGCTTACTGGTGGCCGCGAACGCACCCAGAAGGAGGTGGCCGACATGCTTGGCATTTCCCAATCTTACATTTCGCGCCTCGAAAAAAAGATCATGGAGCGCCTTCGCATCGAGTTAAGCGAAAAAATTTAATTTTATTTGAAAAAAGGTATTGCATTACAAAAAAGTATATGATATAATATACCAGCATAATGAAAAGTTCAAAGAGGTGTGAAAATGAAACCTGGAATCCATCCCGATTACAAGCCCGCTACCATTCGGTGCGCTTGCGGTAATACCGTTCTGTCCGGCTCTGTCAAGGGGGATATGACGGTGGACATCTGCTCCAACTGCCATCCTTTCTTCACCGGCAAGCAGAAGTTCGTCGATGCGGGCGGCCGTGTTGACAAGTTCAAGAAGCGTTTGGCGGCAAGCGGTAAATAATCAAAAACAGAGATTTGGCGTGGCGAGCATAGCTCTCACGCCTTTTTTCTCTCTTTACGGAGGCGAACGATGTCGTTCAATGAAGAGATGCGCCGCCGTGCAGTCCTCGTGGCAATAGCCCCATCGGCGGCAGAGCTTGCGGAAACCGAGATTGAGCTTTCCGAGCTTATGCGCCTTTTGGACACCGCCGGCGGGGAGTACGTGGCACGCATGATCCAGGTGCGCCCGACCCCTGATCCTGCCACCTGCATCGGCAGTGGGAAGCTCGGCGAGCTCCGCGATCTTTGCAAAAGCGAAGAAGCGGGGCTTGTTGTGTTTAATAATGAGCTCTCACCCTCTCAGGTCAGGAACATTGAGGACGAGCTTGAGGGGGTCGATGTCATCGACCGTACCATGCTGATCCTTGATATTTTTGCGTTGCATGCTACAAGCGGAGAAGGTAAGCTTCAGGTGGAGCTTGCCCAGCTCAAATACACCGCCTCGCGCCTCATTGATAAAGGGGTGTCTTTCTCCCGTCAGGAGGGGCGCATCGGCACACGCGGCCCCGGTGAATCTAAGCTGGAAACCAACCGCCGCCTTATTAAGCACCGCGCGGCTGCCTTGGAAGCCGAGCTGCGGGAGCTTGCGGAAACCCGCGCCACCATGCGCGCCGCGAGAGAACGGAGCGGCATCCCCCGCATTGCCATTGTCGGTTACACCAACGCCGGAAAATCCACGCTCCTCAACGCTCTGACCGATGCCGGCGTTCTTTCCGAGGACAAGCTGTTTGCCACGCTTGACCCCACAACGCGCCGTCTCTCGCTCCCCGATGACAGGGAAGTGCTTCTCACCGATACGGTCGGCTTTATCCGCCGCCTGCCGCACCAGCTGGTCCGCGCCTTTCATTCCACTTTGGAGGAGGCCACCCGCGCCGACCTTCTGCTTATCGTTTGCGATGCCGCGGATCCCGAGTGCGAAAGTCAGCTGGCGGTGACAGAGAGCTTGCTTGCGGAGCTTGGTGCCGGAGACCTTCCGCGTGTGATTGTTTATAACAAGTGCGATCTTGTCGACGGCCTTCTCTCGGCTCCCCTCTCAGACAACCGCGTCTTTCTTTCGGCACGCGAGGGAAGGGGGATCCCCGAGCTTCTTGAAGCTATATCCCGTGAGCTGCGCCGCCGTGAGCGTGAGGCGGAGCTCTTGTTCCCGTACAGCGACCTTGGCTCCATGAATCTTTTGCGCGGAAGCAGCCCGATCCTTACCGAGCCCGAGTATCGCGAAGACGGGGTTGCAGTGAAAGCGCTACTTGATGACAAGAATTTCAATAAGTTTTCCAGGTTTATTATAGGGCAGAAATACAATGACTGAATATCGCACGTTGCTCGGCGAGGGACGCGCCGAGATCGAAGAAAAGCGCTCGGTTTTTATCGGAAGTGCATCCTTTGTCACCTCGGAGGAGGAGGCGGTGGCCTTTATCAACCGCATCCGCGCTGAGTTCCCCGATGCCCGGCACAACGTATACGCGTACCTTTTGCGTGAGGGGGCCAAGACGCGGTATAGCGACGATAAGGAACCGCAGGGCACGGCGGGGATCCCCGTTTTGGAGGTGCTCCGAAAGAACGAATGCCTTGATGCCGTCATCGTCGTCACGCGTTACTTTGGCGGGATTCTTCTCGGCGCGGGCGGTCTTGCCCGTGCCTATACCGAAGCGGCGGGCGCGGCCG